>VBPB01000351.1 GCA_005893365.1 Candidatus Eiseniibacteriota bacterium | reverse complement strand
AGTCGGAGTCCGACTCGTTGACATAGCGCTGCGAGAGCTGCGAGTAGGAGAAGTGGCGGTGGCGGACCAGCTCGTGCGTGAACGAGCGCGAGACGCCGGTGATGAGGAAGCTCCACACGCCGTGCTCGAGCACCGAGCCGTGGCCGACCTCGATGATGTGGCTCAGGAACTCGGCGTTGGTCTTGCGTCCCTTGCCGTACGACATGTAGCAGACGCGCCCGGCCATCTCGGCCAGCGCCTCGGCGCCCACCTCGGTGTCGGTCTCCCAGGTGGCGGCGTGCTCGCCCAGGAACCGGTCGATGGCCGCGGTGTCCACGGTCTGGCGGCCGACCAGGAACACCTTGGGCTCACGGACGATGCCGAGGGCCCGGGCCTCCTTCACTTGGGTCGCGTCCATGTCGCTCTCCCCCACCGCGCCGCGGTGACCGGACTGGCTGTCATCCGACCTTCGTTCCGGCCGGCAATCTACCACGGTGGCGGGAGCCGGAGCATGTCAGGGCGCCGTCACGCCAACGGGCCCCGGAGCCCGTTGGCGTGACCACCGGACCGGATCACCCCGCCGCCCGCGCGACCTCTTCGCGCACGCGCCGCATCGCCAGGTCCACCTCGTCGTCGCGGGTGTAGAAGTGCGGCGCCAAACGCAGGCCCACGCCCGGGCGGTGATCGAGCAGGACGTCCGCCGCGAGCAGTGCCTGGCAGACGCGCTCGGCGTTAGGCACGTCCACGCACACCGTGCCGCCGCGCCGCGCGGGCTCGCGCGGCGAGCCCAGCCGCCAGCCGAACTCGTCGGCCCAGCCGATCATGCGCTCGGTCAACCGCAGCGATTTGGCGCGGATCGCCGCGGCGCCGATGCCGGCGATGATCTCGTAGCCGGGACGGGCGGCGAGGTACGAGGGGATGCTCGGCGTGCCGCCCCAGAACCGGCGCGGGCCGGGATCCCAGCGCATCGGGCCCGAGTCGAAGTCGAAGGGGCGCTCGTGCGCGAACCAGCCGGTGAGCGCGGGCTCAAGCCGCGCCGCGAGGGCCGGGTTCACGTAGAGGTACGCCGTCCCCGGCCCCCCGCACATCCATTTGATCGAGCCGCCGCTCAGCATGTCCACGCCCAGCGCCCGCACGTCGACCGGCACCGTGCCCACCGACTGGTAGGCGTCGATGAGCGTGAGCGCCCCCGCCTCGCGCGCGCGGCGGGCGATCGGCACCACATCGAGCAGCTGCGAGGTGCGGAACAGGACCTGCGACAGCGCCACCACCGCGGTGCGCCCGTCGATGGCGGCGACGACGTCGGCCTCCTCGATGCGGCGCCCCTCGCGGGCCGGCACCCGCACGACCTCGACCCCACGGCGTGCCAACCCTTCGTACAGGTAGAGCACCGACGGGAAGTCCTCGGCCGTGCACACCAGGCGGTTGCGCGGCGGCGTGAAGTCTACGCCCGAGAGGGCGGACGCCTGCGCCAGCGTCACGTTGGCGTGGAGCGACACCGAGCCGGCCTCGGCGCCCAGGATGCGCTCGGCGAGCCCCGCCACCTCGGCCGGGACCGCCATCCACGACTCATCCCACGCCCGGATGCCGCGCGCCTTCCAGGTCTGGGCGTACTGGCGCAGGGATTCCTCGACCCCGCGCGGCATGGCGCCCAGCGAGTGCGAGATGAAGTGGAGCGTCGCCTCGACGGTCGGGAACTCGCGCCGCCATTCCAGCAACGCGTCGTCGCTGGCCGGCGCCGCTGCGCCGGGGCCGGTGACGGCGGGCGACGCTCCGGCCCCGCGGTCGGCCGGGCTCATCGCGCCGGCACGCCGGCCAGCGCCAGGCGCGCCGCCTCGGCGGGCCCCGAGGCCACCTGCACGAACTCGAACAGGTGCGGGACCACGAGGTCGGGATGGCGGTGGGCGTCGAGGTAGTCGCGCCAGTGGTCACCCATGAGCACCAGCGGCGCCGAGGGCCGGCCCTTGACGCTGAGCAGCGTCCAGGTGAGGAACAGCTCGGTCAGCGTACCGATGCTCCCGGGGGCGGCGATGAACCCATCCGCCCGGTCGACGATGACGCGCAGGCGCTCGTGCAGGTCTGGCGTGTGGATGCGCTCCTTGACCCAGCGGTTGACCGGGCCGCGCGCCTCGAACAGCTCGACGGTCACGCCCACGACGTGCCCACCGGCCTCGTGCGCCCCACGCGAGCAGGCCTCCATGATGCCGCCGTAGCCGCCGGTCATGACCGCGGCCCCGTGCCGCGCCAGCTCGGCGCCCAGCGCGTAGGCCTGCTGCCAGGCGGCGTCGGATTCCCGCTTGGTGCTGCTGCCGTAGACAGCGATCAGCGGGGCGCGAGCGGACATGGGGACTCCGGGAAGCGTGTGGGCCTAAGCGGCGATCGACCGTCGCATTGTGCCACGAATGCGCCGGCGGCGACCACCGCCGTGTATGCTGAGGCAATCCGTCACGCCGCCCTCACGCTGCCCGCACGTTGCCCGCATGTTGGAAGGACGCGACCCTGGACGAGCCCGCCGTGACCCCCGTGCGCATCCTCGCCGACGCCCGCCGCCTGCGCGAAGGCGACGGCGCCCGCTTCGTCATCGTCCTGGACGGGGTCTCGCGCGACGCCTTCGCCGTCCGTCACCGCGGGGCGGTGCACGCGTACGTCAACAGCTGCCGCCATCAGTCGCTGCCGCTCGACTTCGGCGACGCGCGGTTCTTCGACGAGGCC
>VBPB01000350.1 GCA_005893365.1 Candidatus Eiseniibacteriota bacterium | reverse complement strand
GGCCATGAAGTCGTTGGGGCCCGTCCCCAGCGCGTTGGTCGCCCGTCCGACCTGCACGACGTTCTTGGGGAAGACGGTCTCGGTGGTCGAGTTGGCGCGGACCTCGTCGTCCGGAAGTGGCCGCAGGTTGAGCACGGCACTGGTGGCGAAGACGGTGATGGACGGTTGACGGAAAGCTTCGTTGGCGGGCACGTACGCCAGGCTCCCCTGCAGGTCCCATTTCTGGTTGAGGCGGTACTTGAGGCCTCCGCCCCACACGGTGGTCGGGAAGTCGGCATCCTTGATCACCACGCGGCCGCCCTGGCTGAAGGCGCCCCGGGTCACGATGGCCAGGCCGCCCTCCAGGTGGGTCGAGAACGGCCCGCCGAGCGACGTGGTCGTGCGGGCGGTCACGGTCACCACGTTCGTGAGCAGCCGTCCGGAGTAGGCGCCGTCGAGCCCGGCGTAGTGGGTCCACACCACCGGACGCATGTAGGTGGCCTGGGCCGAGAGGTAGCGGCTGAAGTTGTGGCCCAGGAGCGTCACCCGCGCCCCCATGTGCGGGATGTTCACGGCGGCGGGTCCGAATCCCGGCTCGAGCTGCGCCGAGGAGAAGTCGTTGGCCAGATAGGCCGGGCCGAAGTCGATGAACGAGTTCCTGAGCCACGCCGGATACTGCCCGCGACCGTCAGCCGCGGCACCAGCGGCCCCGCACAGCGCGAGGCCGGCGACGAGGAATGCCACGAGCGAGGTTCTCATGATGGTGGGTGGTGAGGTATACCGCAGTCGGGGGCACGAGACCAGCGGATTGCCCACGTTGGAGCGACGCCGACGGATGCCGCGAGTTCGACCTGGACCCAAGCCTCCGTCGCTCGCTAGACTCTCATGCGGATGTGAGCAGGTTCCTGGGTGGCGGACAGCCGGTGGAGGTGTCCTCATGACATCGCAGACTCGCGCCATGTCCTTGGTCGCCAGGACCGCGCTGATCCTGGCCGGCCTGCTCCCGGCGATCGCGGGCGCCGCTCCCCCGCCGGCGCCCTCCCACCAGGACCCCCGGTGGTTGTTCGAGCATGGGATCCCGCTCGAACGGGTCGAGGATCCCCCCGTCGCGCCGTTCGTCTCGCCACTCGGTACCACCGGCGCCACGCGCGCCGCGAGCACCATCCCGTTCGGCCGGTTCACGATCATCCAGGTGAACGTGAACGGCGTCGGTGCCGACATCGTGGGCGACGCGGCCAACGAGCCGTCGCTGGTGGTCAACCCGTCCAATCACAGCCGCATGGTGATCGGCTGGCGCCAGTTCGACACCATCGCCTCGAACTTCCGCCAGGCCGGCTTCGGCTACACCACCAACGCGGGTGCCACCTGGACCACCGGCAAGATCCAGCCGGGCGTGTTCCGGAGCGACCCGGTCCTCGATACCGATGGCTCCGGCATCTTCTACAACAGCCTCGGCAATTCGGGGGGCCTCCACGAAGACATCTTCCGCTCCAACGACGGCGGCGCGACCTGGGGGCCGGCCGTGCCCGCCTTCGGCGGCGACAAGCAGTGGATGGCGGTCGACCGCGGCATCGGCCATCTCTACCAGGCGTGGAGCATCGCCGGGAATGCGTACGGCACGCTCACGTTCGACAAGTCCGTGGACGACGGCAACAACTTCCAGTCTCCGACCGAGATCCCCGACCAGCCGATCTGGGGCACGCTCGACGTGGGGCTCGACCACACGCTCTACGTCGCCGGCTGGGGCACCGCGGCGGGCTCGTTCACCGGAGAGTTCCGGGTCGCGCGCTCGACCAACGTCGCGTTCCAGCCCTCGGACCCGGCCAGCTTCACCAGCACCACGGGGGATCTCGGCGGCTTCCTGCGGACCGGCCCGCCCAATGGCGGCGGGCTGCTGGGCCAGGCCGGGATCGCCGTCGATCGCTCGTCCACTCCGCGCTTCGGGTGGGTCTACGTGCTGTCGTCGGTCCAGACGCCGACCGATCCGCTGGACGTCAACTTCATCCGCAGCATGGACAATGGCCAGACCTGGACCGCACCGGTGCGCGTGAACGACGACCCGGCGGGCGACCACGCGTTCCAGTGGTTCGGCACCATGTCGGTCTCGCCTTCGGGCCGCATCGACGCGGTGTGGAACGACACCCGCGGGTCCGCCGACAGCACCGTCAGCGCGGTCTACTATTCATACTCGACCAACGGCGGCGCCAACTGGTCTCCCAACGAGCAGGTGACCCCGACCTGGAACAGCACCGTCGGATATCCCAACCAGTCCAAGATCGGCGACTACTACGACATGACCTCCGACGACGCCGGGGCCGATCTCGCCTTCGCCGCCACCTTCAACGGCGGCGAGGACATCTACTACGTGAGGATCCCGAATGCCGCGGTCCCGACCGGCGTCGGCGACCACGTCGCGCTGCGCCCGCGCCGGCTCGAGAGCTTCCCCAATCCATTCAGGGAAGCGACCACGATCCGGTTCGACGCCCCGCGCGAGAGCGCACGCGTCCGGCTCGAGGTCTTCGACCTCTCCGGCCGGCGCGTCGCGACGCTGGTGGACGGATTCCGGATGGGATCCGGCCTCACGGCCACGTGGGACGGCCGCCGGGAGGACGGCTCCGAGGCGCCGCCCAGCGTCTACCTGTGCCGGCTCCAGGCGGGCGGCGTGACCGAGACGCGAAGGCTCCTGCGCGTGCGGTAGGTCGCGGGACGGCGGTGGATAGGACGGACGACGCACCGGGCCGGCGCCGGCTCGAGCCTCGCTGGGCCGGTTCGCGCGGCGGCCGGTTCGCGCCCCCGGGCTCTCCTCGGCTACATTCCCGCCCATGAGCACGGTCGACCCTCGCCGCACCATCGCCGAGTTGAAGGAGCTGCGCGCGCGCTCCGGCGACGAGAATGGTGCCCAGCGCGTCGCCTTCACGCCGGTCTGGGTGGAGACGCGCGAATGGCTCAAGGGCAAGCTCGCGGCCCTGGCGGTCGAGACGCACGTCGACGCGGCCGGCAACCTGTGGAGCACGCTGCGGGGCGAGTCCGAGCGGTCGCTGCTGATCGGCGGCCACATGGACTCGGTGCCCAACGGCGGCTGGCTGGACGGGTGCCTCAACGTGCTGGCCGGCCTCGAGGTCCTGCGCCGCATCGACGCCCAGTACGCGCACCGCCCCCCGGTGACGGTGCGGCTGGTCGATTGGGCCGACGAGGAGGGCGCGCGCTTCGGGCGCAGCCTGTTCGGCTCATCGGCGTGCTCGGGTAACCTCGACCTGGACGAAGCGCGCGGGCTCACCGACCGCGACGGCGTGCGGCTGCCGGAGGCGCTCGCCGCGGTCGGCGTCGACTTCGAGCGCGTGAAGGACAGCCGGCGCGAGCTGCGCGACGCGGCGGCCTACCTCGAGCTGCACATCGAGCAGGGCCCGGTCCTATTGGATCTCGATCTGCCGCTCGGCGTGGTGCTGGGCACCTACGGCGTGGAGCGTCATGCCATCACCTTCCGCGGCCAGGCGGCGCACTCGGGCAGCACGCCGATGAACCGCCGCAAGGACGCGTTCCTGGCCGCCGCCCAGATGAGTCCCGAGATCTACCGCATCACCCAGGCGCACGGCGGCGTCGGCACGATCGGGTCCTGCGTCACCAAGCCCGGCATCGTCACCAGCGTGGTCGAGGAGTGCCGGATCACGCTGGACCAGCGCCACCTCGATGCGGCCGGCCTCGCGCGCTCGCTGGCCGATGCGCGGGGGGCGAGCGAGCGCTTCGCCAAGGCCGGCGGCGTCGCGGTGGAGTGGAGCCGGCTGTGGAACATCGAGCCGGTGCTGTTCGACCCGCGCCTGCTGGCACTGTGCGAGGAGGCGATCCTTGAGACCTGCGGCCAGGTCCACCGCCTGCCCTCGGGGCCGCTCCACGACGCCGCCGAGGTGGCGCGCGCCGGG
>VBPB01000349.1 GCA_005893365.1 Candidatus Eiseniibacteriota bacterium | reverse complement strand
AGCTGCACACCGGGCGGAGCCGCAACGACCAGGTGAGCACGCTGCTCAGGCTCCGGGTCATGGCGCTGTGCGAGGAGACGGTCGAGGGCGTGCGCGAGCTGGAGCGCGCGCTGGTCATGCAGGCGCGGGCCGCCGGCGGCCGGACGGTCGCGGCCTACACCCACCTGCAGCCGGCGCAGCCGGTGCTGCTCGCCCATTGGTGGCTCGCCCACGTCGCCGCCTTCGAGCGCGACGAGGAGCGCTTCAAGTCGGCGAGCCAGTGCGCCGACCAGCTCCCGCTCGGCGCCGGGGCGGTGGCCGGCACACCGCTGGTCTACGACCGCGCCGCGCTGGCCACGCGGCTCGGCTTCAGCCGGCTCGCCGACAACAGCCTCGATGCCGTCGGCGACCGCGACTTCGCGCTCGAGTACCTGAGTGCCGCCGCGGCGCTGGCCGTCCACCTGTCGCGCATGGCCGAGGATCTCGTGCTCTGGTGCTCGCCCGCCTTCGGCTGGTTCGGCGCCCCCGACGGGTTCTCGACCGGCTCGAGCCTGCTGCCGCAGAAGCGCAATCCCGACCTGTTCGAGCTGGCGCGCGGCAAGAGCGGGCGGCTGATCGCCAACGCCCAGCGGCTGGCGATCGTGCTCAAGGGCCTCCCCTCCGCGTATCAGAAGGACCTCCAGGAGGACAAGGAGGCGGTGTTCGACACCGGCGACACGCTGGCGACGCTGCTCGCCGCGCTGCCCGCCGCGATCACCGCGCTCAAGCCGCGGCCGGAGCGGATGGCGGCGACGCTCACGCCCGACCTATTGGCGGTGGAGCTGGCCGACGCGCTGGTCGCCGAGGGCGTGCCGTTCCGCGAGGCGCACGCGGCGGTGGGCCGGCTCTGGGCGGCGGCCGAGAGCGCCGGCGTCGAGCCCGCGGCGCTCCCTGAGTCCGAGCGC
This sequence comes from Candidatus Eiseniibacteriota bacterium, assembly GCA_005893365.1. Taxonomy (GTDB): domain Bacteria; phylum Eisenbacteria; class RBG-16-71-46; order RBG-16-71-46; family RBG-16-71-46; genus WS-11. The sequence goes on along the minus strand of VBPB01000349.1, from coordinate 1,250 downwards.
CTGGCGCTCTCGCCCCACTTCACCGACGCGCGGCTCGCGGCCCTGAGCGTGGAGGCCGCCCTCGCGCGCCGCGATCACCTGCCGGGCGCCGGTCCCGGCTCGGTGGCGCAGCAGCTCGCCCGCCACCAAGGCCGCCTCGGTCTCGGCCCCGCCGTGGTCCTGGCGCATCCGGTGGTCGAGGCGAGCGGCGGGCTGCCCGCCCCCGGCGTCACGCCGCTCGGCGACGGCACCACGCTGCGCCGCGCGCGCCTCACCGACGTGCCCGCCATCGCCGGCCTGATGGCCGAGTACGTCATGCAGGGCCTGCTGCTGCCGCGGCCGGTGAGCGAGCTCTACCAGTGCGTGCGCGAGTTCGTGGTCGCCGAGCGCCGCGTGCCGGGCGGCGACGGCGCCGAGATCGTCGCCTGTGCCGCGCTGCGCGTGCTGTGGGACGACGTGGCCGAGGTGCGCACGCTGGCGGTGCGCCCCGACCACCACGGCCGCGGCCTGGGCGGGGCGCTGGTGCAGAGCCTGATCGCCGACGCCCGCGCCCTGGGGCTCCCGCGGGTCATCGCGCTGACCCGCGAGGTGCCGTTCTTCGAGCGCTGCGGCTTCGTGGTCGTGCCGCGCGAGTCGCTGCCGCGCAAGGTCTGGACCGACTGCGTGCGCTGCCCCAAGCGTCACGCCTGCGACGAGGTCGCGGTGGCGTTCGATCTGGTCCCCGGCGCCACGGCCGCGGCCGAGGCCGCCGCCCGCGAGTTCACGCTGTCCCTGCCGCAGCTCGACGAGAAGCGCGGCGTGGGTCTCCCGATCGTCTCGTAAGGAGGTCGGCTTCCCGATGGCAGAGGCCCCGGCGCACTTCATCGACCTGCTCGGCGTCGAGCGGGACTGGGCGGTCCGCGTGTTCGACGAGGCCGAGCGGCTGCGCGCGGCCCGCGGGAGGGCGGACGCTCCGCGCCCGATGCAGGGCCGGACCGCCGCACTCATCTTCCACAAGCCCTCCCTGCGCACGCGCGTCTCGTTCACCGCCGGCATGCACGATCTGGGCGGCGACGTGGTGGACCTGTCGGCGGCCGAGGTGTCGGAGACCGGGCGCGAGGGGCTGCAGGACGTGGCGCAGGTGCTCTCGACCATGTGCTCGCTGATCGTGATCCGTACCTTCGCCCACCGCATCGCGCAGGCGCTGGCGGCGCACGCCTCGGTGCCGGTCATCAACGCCTTGACCGACCACTCGCACCCCTGCCAGATCCTCTCCGACCTCTACACCCTGC
>VBPB01000074.1 GCA_005893365.1 Candidatus Eiseniibacteriota bacterium | reverse complement strand
CGTTGCGCGGCGCGCCCCAGTACTTGAGGTTGGTCATGACCATCGGCTGGCCGCCGTTGTTCTTGGTCAGGCTCTTGGCGCTCAGCCGCACCTCGGCCGACTTGCCGCCGTCGAGCAGGGCGTAGGCTTCGTCCTTGCTGGCCACCCACTCGATCGTGCCTTCGCCGGTGCTGAACGACTTCCACTTCACTGGGAAGAGCTTCCCGCAGATCGTGCCGATCGCGTCGCGCTGCTCCTTGGTGGTCGCCTGGTCAAAGGTGACGACCGCCCAGTCCATCTCGCCGTCGCTGAACTCGTCGCCGAGGTCGCCGTAGATCCAGAACTTGGCGCCGTCGAGCTTGGTCGCGCCGTAGCTGCCCTTGTTGACCTTGTACGCGTTGTTGAACTTGCAGAAGTGCTCCTCGGCCCCGCCGTCGTGCCCGGCGTGCGCGGAGGGCTTGGTCGAGAAGTAGCACTGGCAGAACATCTGGCAGGAGCACGCCTCGATGGCCGTGATGTTGGCGCTCCAGGCGGGCGAGGCGGGCTTGGCCGCCTGCGCCTGGGCGTTGGCCGAGGCGACGAGACCGAGCGCCAGGGTGGCGACGGCGAACAGCGTCTTCTTCATGAGGTCCTCCGACAGCGGGGGGTGGATGGGCGGCCAGTTTTCACCGACCCCAGGATGGTAGCCCTCGGCGTCCGTCGGGCAAGCGCTTTCTGGAGGCTCTATTGCGGGCCCGGGAGGCCTCCGATACTCTCCTTGCCCGATTCCCGCATCCGAACCGCCCTGACTAGGGCCCACCGGAGGAGCCCCTCTTCGCCACCATGCAGAGTCGATTGCTCGAGGCCCTGGCCGACCGCGTGCTGGTCTACGACGGCGCCATGGGCACCCAGATCCAGGCGCGGGAGCTGACCGCCGAGGACTTCGGGGGCAAGCGGTACGAGGGCTGTAACGACGTCCTGAGCCTCACCCGGCCCGACGTGGTGGAGGCGATCCACGCCGCGTACTTCGAGGCCGGGGCCGACGCGGTCGAGACCAACTCGTTCCAGGCGTCCCGCCTGCGGCTCGAGGAATGGGGCCTGGGGGAGCGCACGCTCGAGGTGAACCGCGCCGCCGCGGCCATCGCCCGGCGCGCCGCGGATCGCTTCGCGGCCGCCGACGGCCGGCCACGCTTCGCCATCGGCTCGATCGGCCCTTCGGGAATGCTGCCCTCCTCCGAGGACCCCGATCTCGGGCGCAAGACGCTCGACGACCTCCTGCCGGCGTTCGCCGAGCAGGCGCAGGGCCTGCTCGAGGGCGGCGCCGACGCGCTCATCCTCGAGACCTGCCAGGACATCCTCGAGATGAAGGCGCAGGTGCTGGGCGCGCGCGAGGCCATGGCGCGCACCGGGCGCCTCGTTCCCATCCAGTGTTCGGTGACGCTCGACCCCTCAGGCCGCATGCTGCTCGGCACCGACATCCGAGGAGCCTTGGCCACGCTCGAGGCGCTGCGCGTGGACATCATCGGCCTCAACTGCTCGACCGGCCCGGACCTGATGCGCGACAGCGTCCGCTGGCTGGGCCAGTTCGCGGGCACCCCCATCCACTGCATCCCCAACGCCGGGCTGCCCATCAACGATGGCGGCCGGGCGCACTACCCCATGCTGCCCGGGCCGATGGCCGAGACGCTCCGCGAGTTCGTGGCCGAGAACGGGGTCAACATCATCGGTGGCTGCTGCGGCACCACGCCCGAGCACACCCGGGCGATGGTGGCGGCGATCGGCCGCCGCGCGCCCACGCGCCGCCCGGGGCGCGGCCCGTGGGCGGTCTCGAGCGGCATGACCGCGACCGCGCTCCGGCAGGAGCCGGCGCCGACCATCATCGGCGAGCGGCTCAACACCCAGGGCTCGCGCAAGGTCAAGGCGCTGGTGCTCGACGACCGGCTCGAGGACCTGGTGCCGATCGCGCGCGGCCAGGTGGAGGGCGGGGCGCACACGCTCGACGTGTGCCTCGCGCTCACCGAGCGCACCGACGAGGCCGAGCAGATGCGGCGGCTGGTCAGGAAGCTGGCGCTCTCGGTGGAAGCCCCCTTGTGCATCGACTCGACCGAGGCCGCCGTCATCGAGGCGGCCCTCAAGGCGTACCCGGGCTGCCCGATCGTCAACTCCATCAACCTGGAGAACGGCCGCGAGCGGATCGACGCGGTGATGCCGCTGGTGATGCGTTACGGGGCCGCGGTCATCGCGCTCACCATCGACGAGCAGGGGATGGCGAAGTCCGCCGAGCGCAAGCTCGCCGTGGCGCAGCGCATCCACGACATCGTGACCGGCGAGTTCGGCCTGCCGCCCGAGCTGCTCATCTTCGACGCGCTCACCTTCACGCTCGCCACCGGCGAGGAGGAGTTCCGGCACTCGGCCATCGACACGATCGAGGGCATCCGCGGCATCAAGGCGGCGCTGCCCGGCGTGCTCTTGAGCCTCGGCGTCTCGAACGTGTCGTTCGGCCTGGGCCGCGAGGCGCGCGCGGTGCTGAATTCCGTGTTCTTGTATCACTGCGTCCAGGCCGGCCTCGACATGGCGATCGTCAACCCGAGCGACATCACCCCCTATCCCGAGATCGGCGAGGAGGACCGCCGCCTCGCCGACGATCTGGTGTTCGACCGCGACCCGCAGGCGCTCGCCAGGTACATCGCCCACTTCGAGGGCCGGACCCCCGACGCGCGCGCGCGCGAGGAGGAGGCCGAGGAGGCGACGCTGCCGGTCGAGCGGAAGATCCACTTCCAGATCCTCCACCGCAAGCCCGCCGGCATCGAGGCGCTGGTGGACGAGGCGGTCGCGCGCCGCGACCCCGTGGAGTTCGGCGCCGGCGAGCTGATCCTGCCGTTCGTGCTCCAGAGCGCCGAGGTGATGAAGAAGGCGGTGGCGCGGCTCGAGACCTACCTCGAGAAGAACGCGGACGTGAGCAAGGGCCGCATCGTGCTGGCCACCGTCTACGGCGACGTGCACGACATCGGCAAGAACCTGGTCAAGACCATCCTCAGCAACAACGGCTACACCGTCTTCGACCTGGGCAAGCAGGTGCCGGTCACCACGATCCTCCAGAAGGCGAAGGAGGTCGAGGCCACCGCCATCGGGCTCTCGGCGCTGCTGGTCTCGACCAGCAAGCAGATGCCGATCTGCGTCGCCGAGCTGCACCGCGCCGGGCTCTCGGTGCCGGTGCTGATCGGCGGGGCCGCCATCAACCGCAACTTCGGCCGGCGCGCGGCCCTGGTGGACGGCGAGGTGTTCTATCCGCCCGGCGTCTACTACTGCAAGGACGCCTTCGAGGGGCTCGACACCGTGGACGCGCTGGTTCATCCCGACAAGCGCCCGGCGCTGGTCGAGCGCACGCGGCGCGAGGCGTTCGAGTTCAAGACCCGTGCGGCCGAGCTGGACGCGCGCGCTCAGGACTCCGCCGCGGCGCAACAGGACTTCCGCGTCGAGGTGGACCGCAACGTGACGATCCCGGTGCCGCCGTTCTGGGGGCCGCGCGTCACCGAGGCCCAGGCCATCGACTGGGACGGCATGTTCGCGGCGATGGACTTGAAGACCCTCTACCGCCTGCACTGGGGCGCGCGCGGCAGCGGGCCCGAGGTGGAGCGGCTGCTGCGCGAGGACTTCGAACCGCGGCGGCTCGCCCTCCAGCGCGAGGCGCGCGCGCAGGGCTGGCTCGCCCCGCGCGCCTGCTTCGGCTACTTCCCCTGCCAGAGCGACGGCCCGGACCTGATCGTCTACGACCCGGCCGCCTTCGCCCCCGGGGCGCTCATGCCGCGCGGCAAGATCGAGGAGGTCGTCCGCTTCACCTTCCCGCGCCAGACCGAGCGCGAGGGGCTCTGCCTCTCCGATTACTTCCTGCCACGGTCGACCAGCCGCTTCGACGTGGTGGCGTTCCAGGTGGTGACGGTGGGCCCGGGCGCCGACGCGCTGGGCGAGGCCCTGAACGCCCGCGGCGAGTACGCCCAGGCGCTCTTCACCCACGGGCTCGCGGTCTCGGCCGCCGAGGGGCTGGCCGAGTGGCACCACGCGCGCATCCGCCGCGAGCTGGGGCTCGAGGCGGACCGCGGCAAGCGCTACTCGTTCGGCTACAGCGCCTGTCCCGAGCTGGCCGACCAGGCCAAGCTCTTCCAACTGCTGGCCCCCGAGCGGGCGATCGGGGTGACGCTCACGAGCGCCTACCAGTTGGTGCCCGAGGCCTCCACCTCGGCGATCGTCGTCCACCACCCGGCGGCGATGTATTACATGGTGAAGGTGTAGCCAGGCGCCCGGGACCTACGCCTCCGACTCCTGCACACGGAACACCATCGCCGCGAGGATCGCGCCCGCCAGCGGGCCCACGATGTAGAGCGCGACGTGGCCGAGCGAGCCGCCGCCCAGCAGGGCGTGCACCAGGATCGGCCCGACGCCGATGGCCGGATTGAACGCGCCGCCCGAGATCGGGCCCCCGGCGAAGGCCCCGGCCATGACCGTGAAGCCGATGGCCAGCCCGTAGTAGGAATTCCCCTGCGTCCGGGAGGAGGTGGCGACGTTCAGGACCACCAGGGCGAGCGCGAAGGTGAAGAGCACCTCGACCAGCCAGGCGCCGGCCATCGAGGCGTTCGGCGCGGGCGCGAGGGCGAAGGTCTGGCCGGTGATGGCGCGCGTCGCGAGCGCCGCGACGACGGCGCCGGCGAGCTGGGCGAGCATGTAGGGCACGGCCTCCCTGGCCTCCAGCTTGCCGCGCAGCATCACCGCGAGCGTCACCGCCGGGTTGTAATGGGCGCCCGAGACGTGCCCGCCCATGTACACCATGATCACCAGCGCGGCGCCGATCGCCAGCGGAGCGAGCGGCGTGCCGCCGACGACCGTGAGCCCGATCGTGAGGACGACGAAGAAGGTGCCGATGAACTCGGTCAGGTAGTTGCGCACGCGAGCCTCCCGGGATTGGGTGCGGTCCAGCCGGTGACCCGCAGACTCTCGCCCATCCGGCGCGCGGTTGCCAGCCGGACGGCGGTCGCCGCGGCCCGGCGCCGCCCGCCGGCGCGCCGATTCATCGACCCTCGCCGCTGTGGTATAGGTGAGCGTCGGCGTCACGCCGGCCGACCGCGTGGCCGGTTCACGCCGCGCGCCGACGGACGCGCCGCGCCGGCGCAACCCAGGGAGGTTCGATGTCGGAAGCACCGAGGCACGAGCGTGGACCCGGGACGACGAAGGGAGGGGCTCACGCATGGGAGGCTCGCCCGTGACCACCGAACGCGCCCCCATGACCGTGGCCCCGGTCACCCTCGATGGCCAGCACGTCCGCCTCGAGCCGATGACGATGGAGCATCACGCGGCACTGTGGGAGGTCGCGAAGGACCCGGAACTCTGGCGCTGGACCGCGGCCGACATCCGCACGCCCGAGGACCTGCGGCACTACATGGAATCCGCCCTGCGCGAGCAGTCCCAGGGCCGCACCCTGCCCTTCGCCACCATCGACAAGGCGACGGGCCGGGTGGTCGGGAGCACGCGCTTCGGCCGCATCGACCGGGTCAACCGCCGCGCCGAGATCGGCTGGACCTGGATCGGCCGTCCGTGGCAACGCACGGCGCTCAACACCGAGGCCAAGCTGCTGATGCTCACGCACGCCTTCGAGACCATGGGCTGCATGCGCGTCGAGCTCAAGACCGACGTGCTGAATCTCCAGTCGCGCGCGGCGATCGCCCGGCTCGGCGCCAAGGAGGAGGGCATCCTGCGCAAGCACATGCTCACGCAGCGCGGCCGCGTGCGGGACACGGTGTACTACAGCATCGTCGACGAGGAGTGGCCGTCGGTGAAGGCGCGGATCGAGGCCCGTCTCAAGGGCCGGCACGACCAGCCGCCGGGCGCCTGATCGGCGCGCCGCCGCGCTCGCGCTGCGCGGCGGCGGAGGTCGCGGCTACTCGGGTTTCGGCAGGCGGACGACGCGTGCCTGCTGGACCGTCCCCGCCGACAGCAACGGCTCGGCGGCGCGATTGGCCGCCGCGCGGCTCGCGAACCGCCCGAGCAGCACCCGATAGACCCGCGAGCTGTCCTGCCCCTCCGACCGCACCGAGACCTCGTGTCCGGCCGCGGCGAGGCGGTCGCGCTCGGCCTGCGCCCGATCCTCGAAGATGAACGTCGCCACCTCGAGCGTGAACCGCGGCGTCGCAGCCACCACCGCGGGCGTGGCCTCGGCCGTCGCCGGCGGCGCGAGCGCCACCGGCGGCGCATGCGCGCGCGCTGCCGTGACCGACACGGCGGGGGCGTGCACCGCCGGCGCCGATTCGACCTGGGTCGCCGCGGGCGCCGGAGTCTGGGCCGGACCCGGGGACGCCTCCGGGACCGCGTCGGATGTGGCCGGGACGGCGGGCGCCGCCGGCGCCGAGGTGGTGATCGCGCCCGGGGAGGCCGGCGCGAGGCGGGTCCGCTCGCGGATCAGGAGCACCACGACCGCGAGTACCGCGACCGTGATGGCGATGGCGGTGACCGGCGAGCCCCCGCGACCGCGTCCGTCGCGCCCCGCCCGCCCGCCGCGGGGCTCCGCCGCCGACACGCGGAGCGGAGCCGGAGCCGAGGGTTCCTCCGCCACGGGCACGGAACCCGTCACGGGCGCCTGACGCGCCGGCGCGGCGGCCGGCGTCGGCGCCGACGCGGATGGCGATACCGGCGACGGTGCCGGAGCCGGCTCGGATGGCGTTGCCGGCTCGTCGACCGGCTCGAACCCGTCGTCCGGCCCCGCCCCAGGCGACATCCCGGGACCCAGCGTCGGCAAGAAGCGCGAGACCCATTCGCGGGTCTCCGGCGGGAGGTCCCCGGACGGCGCGGTAGGCAGCTCGAAAGCGCCCTGCGGCGTGACGGGGAGGTCGGGGATGTCGTCCAGCGGCTCCAGCCGTGGCCGCGGTGCCTCCGGCGGATGGACCCCTGGCGTGTCGCTCCGGCGGAGCGGCGCGGGCGCCTTGCGGTTGGTCTTCTGCCTACGGCGATGCCTCGACATGATCTCCCTGCCACATGGCCGTTCGGGGGTTCACCCCGTTATCGGCAGCGAAGGTCAAGACTTGGGCCTGAATCTGAAGGCCCTGTCACGGCCCGGGGGTCGCCTGGATGGACTCAGGCGTCCAGCCGTGGCGGGGGCGGGCCGATAGGGGCTCTCCGGGAGACTCCGCAGCCCCGCGCAGCCGGGAGGCGGAGCGGGGCGAGGACAAGCGAAGGCTTCGCCAGGACGGCGAAGCCGAGCGGTCTCCCGGGGAGCCCCTGTCGGCTCGCCCCCGCCACGGAAGGCACGGCCTGAGGGTTACGCCTGCCTGTGGGCTCCTGGCTCTCGGGACGCCGCCGCGGCCCCTAAGCCTGCCGCGGCTCCAGCTTCTCCGGGTCGATCCCGTACTCCGAGATCGCGCGGGCCACGACGCCGGGTGGCACCTGGCCCTGCTGGCAGAGCGACGACAGTGTCGCTACGACAATATGCTCGGCATCGATCTCGAAGTGGCGCCGCAGCGCCTCGCGCGTGTCGCTGCGGCCGAAGCCGTCGGTGCCGAGCGAGGTGAACGGTCGGCCGATCCAGCGCGCCACCATGTCGGGCACCGCCTTCATGAAGTCGCTCGAGGCGATGACCGGACCCGCCGCGTTCGCCAGCGCCCGCGCGACAAACGGCACGCGCGCCGGCTCACCGGGGTGCAGGCGGTTCCAGCGCTCGGCGCTCAAGGCGTCGTTGCGGAGCTGCTGGTACGAGGTCACGCTCCACACGTCCGCCGCGACCTCGAACTTCGCCGCGAGGATCTCCTGCGCCTTGAGTGCCGCCAGCATCAGCGGGCCGCTGCCGAACAGCTGCGCCCGATGCTTCGCCTGCTGCACCGCGCCGCGGTAGAGGTACATCCCGCGCAGGATGCCGTCCTCGACGCCGGCGGGCATCGCCGGCATCGTGTAGTCCTGATTGTAGAGCGTCAGGTAGTAGACGATGTCCTCGCCGTCCAAGTACATGCGCTTGAGCCCGTCGCGGATGATGACCGCCACCTCGTAGGCGAAGGCGGGGTCGTACGCGACCACGTTGGGCAGCGCCGAGAACAACAGGTGGCTGTGTCCGTCCTCGTGCTGGAGCCCTTCGCCGTTGAGCGTGGTGCGGCCGGCGGTGGCGCCGAGCAGGAAGCCGCGGCCGCGCGCGTCGCCGAACGCCCAGACGAAGTCGCCGGTGCGCTGGTACCCGAACATCGAGTAGTAGATGTAGACCGGGATGGCCGGCTCGCCGTGCACCGCGTAGCTGGTGCCCGCCGCGGTGAACGAGGCCATCGAGCCCGCCTCGGTGATGCCCTCCTCGAGCAGCTGGCCGTCCGTCTTCTCGGTGTACGAGAGCACCACCTTCGAGTCCACCGGCTCGTACTTCTGGCCGGCCGAGGCGTAGATGCCGATCTCGCGGAACAGCACCTCGAGACCGAAGGTGCGCGCCTCGTCGGGGATGATGGGCACCACGCGCTTGCCGATGCCCGGGTCGCGGACCAGGTTGCGCAGGAGCTTGGCGAAGGCCATCGTGGTCGAGACCTGCTGGTCCTCGCGCGTCCCCGAGAAGAACTCGGTGAACGCCTTCTCCGCGGCCCGCGGCAAGGGCTTGGCGCGCACCACGCGTTTCGGGATGCAGCCGCCCAGGGCGGTGCGCCGCTCCAAGAGGTACTTCACCTCGGGGCTGTTGGGCCCCGGGTGGTAGTAGGGCGCGTCGGGGAGCTTGCGGTCGGGGATCGGCAGCTCGAGCAGGTCGCGGAACTTGCGCAGCTCCTCGGTGTTCAGCTTCTTCATCTGGTGGGCGATGTTGCGCGCCTCGGCGCCGGGGCCGAGCGTCCAGCCCTTCACGGTCTTGGCGAGGATGACGCTCGGCATGCCGCGGGTCGCGGTCGCCACCTTGTACGCGGCGTAGACCTTCTTGTAGTCGTGGCCGCCGCGCCGCAGGCCCCGGATCTGGTCGTCGCTCAGGTGCTCGACCATCTTGAGCAGCCGCGGGTCGCGGCCGAAGAAGTGCTCGCGGATGTAGGCGCCGCTCTCGACCGAGTAGCGCTGCCACTCGCCGTCCACGGTCTCGTTCATGGCGTCCACCAGCACGCCCTCGAAGTCCTGCGCCAGCAGCGGGTCCCAGTCGCGCGACCAGAGTACCTTGATGACGTTCCAGCCGGCGCCGGTGAACACGGACTCCAGCTCCTGGATGATCTTGCCGTTGCCGCGCACCGGCCCGTCGAGCCGCTGCAGGTTGCAGTTGACCACGAAGGTGAGGTTGTCGAGCTGCTCGCGCCCCGCGAGCGTCAGCGCGCCGACCGCCTCGGGCTCGTCCAGCTCGCCGTCGCCGAGGAACCCCCACACCCGCGAGGCCGAGGTGTCCTTGAGCCCGCGCGCGGTCAGGTAGCGGTTGAAGCGCGCCTGATAGATGGCGTTCATCGGGCCCAGGCCCATCGAGACCGTCGGGAACTCCCAGAAGTCGGGCATCAGCCGCGGATGCGGATAGGAGGAGAGCCCCTCGCCGCGCACCACCTCGCGACGGAAGTGGTCGAGCTGCGGCTCGGTGAGCCGGCCCTCGAGGAAGGCGCGCGCGTAGAAACCGGGGGCGGCGTGCCCCTGGAAGTACACCTGGTCGCCCGACTGCCCGTCGTCCTTGCCGCGGAAGAAGTGGTTGAACGCGACCTCGTAGAGGCTGGCCGCCGAGGCGTAGGTGGAGAGGTGGCCGCCGATGCCGGGGAAGAGGTGGTTCGCGCGCAGCACCATGACCGCCGCGTTCCAGCGGATGATGCGGCGAATGCGCAGCTCCATGCGCTCGTCGCCCGGGAACGCCGGCTCCTGTTCGGGGGAGATGGTGTTGATGTAGCGCGTCCGCACCAGGCCCGGCAGGCCGACGTGGAGCTGGCGGGCCCGCTTGAGCACCTTGCGCAGCAGGAAGTCGGCCCGCTCGTGCCCGTGGGCCTCGACCACGCCGTCCAGGGCGTCGATCCACTCCTGGGTCTCGGTCGGGTCGGCGTCGGGGAGCTGGTGCTTGAAGTCGTCGAGCAGCCCGTGCCGGTCGGCGCCGCGCTCGTCTTCGGTCATCGTCATGGGAATGGCACCTCGCGAGGGGGTTCGGACCGGGGAGGATACCGCAAAACCCGGCCGAGCGCGGGCGGACGGGGCGTATTCCCCGTCGCCGGGCCCCCTGCTATCCTGCCGCTCTGCCGCCCACGCCCTTCCAGGAGCCCGCCATGTCCGTGATGACCCTGCCCTCGACCACGCTCTATCCCGCCCGCAAGGGGGAGCGCCCGATCACCGCCCAGGACATCTGGTCCATCCCGCGCGTCGGCACTCCCGTGCCCTCGCCGGACGGCACCCTGCTGGCGGTCACGGTCACCACGTATGACCTGGAGAAGAACGCGGGCAAGGGGCGCATCTGGCTGGCGCCCACGAGCGGCAAGGGCGGCGAGCCGCGCGCGCTCACCTCGCCCGAGTTCTCGAGCAGCGAGCCCGCGTTCTCGCCCGACGGCAAGCGCCTCGCGTTCACGCGCAAGGCCGAGGGCGGCAAGCCCCAGCTCTTCCTCATGCCGCTCGATGGCGGCGAGGCGCAGAAGCTCACCGACCTGCCGCTCGGCGCCTTCGATCCGTCGTGGCTCCCCGACGGCTCGGGGATCGTGTTCGGCGCCGCGCTCATCCGCGGACACCTCACCGCCGAGGCGACCAAGACCGAGCTGGAGCGGCGCGAGAAGGACCCGGTCAAGGCGCAGGTCACCGAGGATCGCTTCTACCGCTTCTGGGACACCTGGCTCACCACCGGCGAGGTGCCCCATCTGTTCCTCTACGACGTCGCGAGCGCCAAGCTCCGCGACCTGATGCCCGAGTCCACGGCCTGGTTCGACTGGATGGATCCGTCCGGCCAGTACGACCTCTCGCCCGACGGCAAGGAGCTCGCCTACGGCGGCATCCTCTTCGACGAGGCCAAGTCGCTCATCCGTACCGCGATCTTCACCGTGCCGGTGGCGGGCGGCGCCCCGGTCAACCTCACGCCCGACCATCCCGCCGATGACGCGCGGCCGCGCTACACGCCGGACGGGAAGGCGATCGTCTACGGCATGCAGCACGACCCGTTCTTCTACGCCGACCGCGTGCGGCTGATGCGCTACGACCGCGCCCGCCGCGAGCACACGCCGCTGCTCGACCAGTGGGACCTGACGCCGATGCAGTGGGCGTTCGCCGAGGACGGCACCCTCGTCTTCGAGGCCGAGGAGGACGGTCGCACCTCCGCCTTCGCGCTGGCGGCCGGCGAGCGCACGCCGCGGCGCGTGGTGCAGGGCGGCTCGATCGCCGGGCTCACGCCCGCCCACGGCGGACGGATCGTCTTCACGCTCCAGAACATCGCCCAGCCGCCCGAGGTGCACGCCGCGCCGATGGCGGGCGGGACGGTCGAGCGGCTCACGCGCTTCACGGACGCCGCCCTCGACAAGGTGGCGCTCGGCGAGGTGCGCGAGATCCGCTACGAAGGGTCCAAGGGCGAGAGCGTCCAGATGTTCCTGGTGCTGCCGCCCGGCTACGAGGCCGGCAAGCAGTACCCGCTGGTGCAGATCGTCCACGGCGGGCCCCACGCGATCAGCGGCGACACCTTCCACTTCCGGTGGAGCGGGCAGGCCTTCGCCGCCCCCGGCTACATCGCCGCCCTAGTCAACTTCCAGGGCTCGACCTCGTGGGGGCAGGACTTCGCCAAGCGCATCCAGGGCGCGTGGGCCGAGCGTCCCTTCGAGGACGTGATGAAGGCGACGGACCTCCTGGTCGCCTCGGGCATGGTGGACGAGAAGAAGATGGCCACCGCCGGCGGTTCGTACGGCGGCTACATGATGTCCTGGATCGAGGGCCACACCGACCGCTTCCGCTGCATCGTCAACCACGCCGGCGTGTACGACCTGATGGTCCAGTACGCCAGCGACGTGACCCAGGGGCGCGCGCAGTCGATGGGCGGCGATGCCTGGGACGGCCTCGAGGCCATCGATCGCTGGAACCCGTCGCGCTTCGCGAAGGGCTTCTCGACCCCCATGCTGGTGATCCACGGCGAGAAGGACTACCGCGTGCCGGTCTCGCACGGTCTCGAGTGCTACGGCGTGCTCAAGGCCAAGGGCGTGCCCGCGCGGCTCGTCTACTTCCCCGACGAGAACCACTGGGTGCTCAAGCCCGCCAACTCCATCCTCTGGTACCGCGAGGTCCACGCTTGGCTCAACCGGTGGCTGGGGGCCTGATGGCAGGACCCACCATCCGCCGCTGAACCTCCCTGGGGCCGCGGGTGGCTCACGCCGCGGCCCGATGGCCATCGGAGCCTGACGCCGGCGTTCGCCCGCGGGACGCGCCCAACTATCTCTGGAGATGGCTGCGTTTCAACGCGCCCCGGGGCGCGTTCGACTGTCCCCGCGGCGAGTGGCGCGATGTTCAGTCTTCGTCATGCCAACTGTCCCCGGGGACAGTTGGCCAGCCCATGCCGACTGGCCGCGCGGCCAGTTGGCACGCCGCGCTGGTCCCCCGTCTGGACCGCGCCTGTCAAGTATACTTGACACATAGACAAGGCCGCTTTACACTGCTTTCGGGCGGTGAGGAGTGGCCGCCGGGGAGGGGGGGAAGCCCATGAGCAGGCCGTTGTCGTCGTGCTACAGCCCGCGCTTCATCGCCTTCTCGCTGGGCTGCGCGCTGATCGTGGTCGGTGCCGCGCTGTTCTCCCGCTCGTTCGAGCGCGGCTCCGCGATGCGCATCGCGCTGGCGGCGGTCGAGGGCCTCGCCACCGGTGCCGTGATCGTGACCTCGATCCTCCGCCTCCGGTCGCTGGACGAGTTCCAGCAGCGCGTCCAACTCGAGGCCCTGGCCATCGCCTTCGCCGGCACCGGTGTCCTCGCCACCGCCTACGGCTTCCTGGTCAACGCGGGCCTGCCCAACATCGAATGGGGCGCCATGGTCTGGCCGATGATGGTGGCGTTGTGGGCGGTCGGCCTGCTGATCGCCAACCGGCGGTATCGGTGAGAGGGGGGTGGGGATGTCGGTGAAGACGCAACTCCTGGTCATCGCGAGCACCGTCGGCATGACTTGCGTCGTGTGGTTTCTCCTGTGGCGCTGGTTCCGACGCAGGCACCCCGAGCTGGCCCAAATCATGAGGCCTGATCCGCTGCCACTCGACCGCAAATGGCTGCAGTCCGGATGGGCCGCCTTGGCCTTCGCCTTGGTCTATATGGGCGCCGAGAATGCCTTTCTCATGGCTTCCGTGGCGCGCGGCGTCCGCATCGCGGCCAAGGTCGCACCACTCGTCCCCCTTGCTTGGTTCGTCGTCGCATGGCGTCGGGAAGTCCGCACGGGCGATGAGCTCGATCGTCGGATCCACCGTGATGCCCTCAGCGCCGCCTTCCCAGCTTTCGTGGTGACGATGGTCGGTTGGGACTTGCTCAGCCAGGTGCACTGGCCAACTCCGCCCACACAGTTGCGATGGCCGCTCATGCCCTTTCTCTACGGATTGTGGGTCTGGATTCTCAAGTTCCACTATTCGGCGAGTGGCGAAGTCTCGAGTGGGAAGACCCCGAACGACGCCATGGGCAAGGCCGGCCCGGGGCGTCAAGGGTGAGAGGAGGCGGGCGATGACCGTCAGGGAATTCTTGCTATTCGTGCTGCCGTGGATCGTCGTCCCACCCGCTCTGGTCTACATCTGGGCGAAGAGGCAACAGCGCAAACACCCGCCGACGCAG
>VBPB01000073.1 GCA_005893365.1 Candidatus Eiseniibacteriota bacterium | reverse complement strand
CGCGCAGCAGCTTGGTCTGGGCGCGCGGCGAGAGGTCCCCCACCTCGTCGAGGAACAGCGTGCCGCCGTGCGCCTCCTCGAAGCAGCCCCGCCGCGACTGGGTGGCGCCGGTGAAGGCGCCGCGCTCGTGGCCGAACAGCTCGGACTCGATCAGCTCCTCGGGGATGGCCGAGCAGTTGACCGCGACGAACGGCTGCGTGCGCCGCGGACCCGAGGCGTGCAGTGCCCGCGCCACCAACTCCTTGCCGCTGCCGTGCTCGCCCTGGATGAGCACGCGCGCCGCACTCGGCCCCGCGCGCTCGATCTCCTCGAGCAGGTGGCGGATGGCGGGTGAGCGGCCGATGATCGGCGCCTCCCACGCGTGGCGCAGGCGCCGGTTCTCGGCCGCCAGCGCCACGCGCGACGAGGCGTTCCGCAGCAGCACCAGCAGCCGCTCGAGCGAGACCGGCTTCTCCAGGAAGTCGAACGCGCCGAGCCGCGTGGCGCGCACCGCGTCGTCGATGGTGGCGTGCCCGGACATCATGATGACCGCGGTCTCGGGGGCGGCGTTCATGACCTCGCTCAAGAGATCGAGCCCGCTCCCATCCGGCAGCCGCACGTCGAGCAGGATCAAGTCGTAGGCCTCGCGGACCTTCGCCTTCGCTTCGGCGAGCGTGGCCGCGGCGTCCGCCTGATAGCCCTCGCGGCCCAGGGCCCCCGCCAGGCTGCTGCGGATGTTCGCCTCGTCGTCGACGATGAGGATGGATGGCATGTGCGGACTCCTGGGTCGTGGCCTAGATGGGCAGCCGGATGCGGAAGGTGGTCCCGTGGCCCACCGCGCCGTCGGCCGCGACGGTCCCGTGGTGGTCGCTGACGATGCGCGCGACGACGGCGAGGCCGAGGCCGCTGCCCTGGGCTTTGGTGGTGAAGCCCGGGACGAACAGGTTGGCGCGCTGCTCGGCGGTGAGGCCGAGCCCGGTGTCGGCGACCGCGATCTCGAGCGCCGAGCCCTGCCCCGCGTCCTCGACCACCCCGGCCGAGACCGTCACGCGGCCGTCCCCGTCCACCGCCTCGAGCCCGTTGCGGATCAGGTTGATCATCGCCTGGCGCAGTTGTCCGAGGTCGGCGTTGAGCGTGATCTCCCGATCGCGCGGCGGGAAGACCAGGCGGCCGGCCTGGCACTCGCTGCCATAGAGCGTCTCGAGTTCCTCGAACAATTCGGAGACCCGGCACAGCTGGGGGTTCGGCGCCGGCATGCGGCCGAACTCCGAGAACTCCTGCACCAGGCGCTTGAGGCTCTCGACCTCTTCGCCGACCGTGCGCACCGCCTGCTCCAGGATCTGCGGGAACTCGGGCCGGCCCTGCTCGTAGCTGCGCTTCAAGTCCGACATCGCGATGGCGATCGGCGTGAGCGGGTTGCGGATCTCGTGGGCCACCGTGCGCGCCATCTGGCCCCAGGCCGCCTGGCGCTCGCTGGCGACCAGCCGCTCGCGATAGGCGAGCAGGTCGCGACGCATGCGGTCGAGTGCGGCGACCAGCGTCTCCAGCTCGCGCACGCTCTCGAGGGCCAGCGGCTGCTCCCAGTCGCCCTGCGCCAGCCGCTGCGAGAACGCGGCGAGGCGCTCCACCGGCCGCGAGACCTGTGAGGACCAGAGCACGCCGAGGAGGATGGCGAGCGTAAGCCCGAGGAGGCCGAGCACGAGCGAGGTCAGGCGCAGCGCGGCGACGGTCCGGTCGGCCGCCGCGGTGGAGACGGTCCCGGCGAGACTGGCCTGGGGCGCCGCGCCGACCGCGAGCGGGGCGCTCCGGCGGATGGCCGAGCCCGCCGGCGTGGCGAGGGTGGTCGCGACCGCGCGCCCGGAGGCGTCGATGAGCGCGAGATCGACGCCGTTCGAGCGCCCGAGCCGGGCGAGCAGCCGAGCGTCGAGCACGAGCCCGCCGTGCACCGAGCCGACGGCCTCCCGCTCGTAGCGGATGGTCGCGTTCGCCGCCAGCGCCAGGCCCGAGTCAGCGGTGGCGAGCGGCTCCAAGGCGAGGCGCGGTCGCTCGCGGCCACCGGTCGACTCGATGCGACGCGCCGGCGGCTCGACTTGCCCCGGGGCAGGTTCGCCGCGCGCCAGGGCCGAGGCGGCCAGCGCCGCGTCCGCGACCGGCGCGCCGCTGGTGTCCGCGACCTGGAGGAAGTCGAGGCCCAGCAGGACCCGGCGCTCGTCCAGGTACTCGTTCAGCTCGCGACTGCCCGCCGGATGCAGCAAATAGAGGCGCTTGAGCTGCGGGTCCGCCGAGAGGATCTCCAGGCGCGCCGCGATCCGCTCGCCGTCGGCGGCGAGCTGGAGCGCCACGCCGCCCAGCGTAGCGTCGAGGCGCGTCGTCGCCTCCGTGCGCACCGTGGACTCGACCTGCCGTGACAGCAGGACCATCGAGGCGACGAGCGGCACGAGCGCCACCAGCGCCGAGCCGACGATGAGACGCGAGCGGAGCGAGGTCATCGCGGCGGCGCGGGGGAACAGTCGAGGAGGTTGCCCAGGGACTCCAAGCCCGGGCCGAACCGAAGATACTCACGCAACGCGGGCCGACACAGGAGCGCACAGGCGGGAACGAACAGCATGCGTGCGTGGAGCCGCTCACCCAGGGCGCGCTGGAGCGCCTTGGCATCGGCGTACGCGTCGCCAGACGCCCGGAATCCCGCGGCCAAGGACTCGGCCCGCGCTCGGCATGCAGGCGGGACCGGCCCGCTGCCGAACCGCCTGGCGATCGCGTTCGCGACGGCGGGCGGGTCGTACCAAGACGCATCAACATAGAAGACCCAGATGCGGCCCGGCCGTTCCCTGGCGGCTCGGGGACCGGAGTGACGGTCGAGGTAGACCTCCAGGGCCCGCCAGCCGGGGAGGGCGTGGTCGACCTCGAAGCGAGCCGTGGAGTGCTCTGCGGAGGGCCGCCACGAAGAGTCGGGATGCTCGAATCCCCGGACGCCATATGGGGCCAGGTCGTAGCCGAGCAGGTCCGTTTGGAGCTGTCCCAGGGCGTGCAGATCCGGGACCGTGATGGCCACCGAGTCATCGGGCGCTCTTTCGGGCCCGAGCCAGATCGCCCCGATGACGCCGCCCCGCATGGTGCCCACGCCCTCGATCATCGTCGGCAACGCACGCGCATGCGTGGAGAGTTCGCCCGGCCAGAACACCGCGACGTCCAGATCGCCGCGCTCCATGGCGATCTCCTCGTCGCCGCTCTCGTCGAAGAGTCGGACGATGAGTGTGTCAGGCCAGGAAGGTCGAACGATCGCATCCGGGTCCCTCACCAGACGGAACCGATGATCGGTCTTCTCCTCCACGCGGTACGCATGTACGGGCCCGGGCAGCGTCAGGGTTGTCCGGCCGCAGTCGATGATGAGATTCGAGCGGCTCCCCGAGGGATAGCCGACGCGCAGCACCGGTGGCGCCGGGATCGGGCGACGGACCAACTCCAGCTGATCCGTCACCCTATGTGCCAGCGAGTCTCCGAAGGCCGCAGAGAGGACCACGACGGCGGCGGTCGACTCGATGATGTCGACGATGGCTCCCGTGGCGATGGTCCTGCCGCGCGAGATGAAGGCGATGGAGTCACCCTGGGCCACCTCGAGCGAATCCTCCGAGGCGATGACGGCGTGATCCGCCCCGGACCATACGACGCGGGCGTCGAGCGGCCGGCGTTCGGCCGCAGCCGCGCGGTCGAGTTCGACGCCGAGGCCGAGCATCAGCGCAACGAACGCGGCGCAGAGAACGAGGCGATTCCCGCCCGCCTTTCGGGGCACGGCAGCCGCATCACCCGGCGTGTCCAAACGGCCAATCTCGGTGTCGGTCATCCAGCGCGGGCGTGAGGGGGTGTGCGTCATCGGGTTGCCGTCACGCTCCAGCGTGGGGCCCCGCTGACCGCGTGTCAAGGGTGACACACACGACCACAAGATGGGCCGACACGATACGTCTAACCCGCTGCACCGCAACGACCCGCTCCGGGGCACGCGCCTTGTGATGAGCACCCGCCAGCGGCGGTGATGGGCACCGTCGCCCGCGACCCTGGCGCGAGGCGAGAGCCGATTTCCAGGCGGTCGATGCGCGGTGGCCGGCGGTCCCGGCACCGACCGCGAAGCACGCCGGCGGGGAGAAGGACGATGGTGAACGACAAGAGCAGTGAGAAGGCGCCGGCGACGACGCGCATCCGGATGCGGATCATGGTGGGCACGATCATCTTCGGCGTGGCGCTTGCGGTGGGGCTGTTCGCCCTGGGGTGCGGCAAGTCGAACCGGCAGGCGGCCGTAGCACCGTCCGATCAGGTGTACACGGTCTCGCAGCCGGACGGCGGTCCGACGCCGACCCGCACGGCGGCGCTGACGCCTCGTGGTGACGAGCCCCCGGCGGTCCCGGTCGACTCGCTGCCGCCCGACGTCGACGTCTCGGTGGCGGACACGCTGGTCATGGCCGGCGTCCCGATCGAGCTCAAGGCCGAGGGCTCCGCGGACGTGGTGGGCATGTCGCTATCGGATGGCATCCACCAGCCGCAGCTCTTCGAGCAGGATCACAACACCGGCTCGTGGCGCACGCTGTACCGCGTGCCGCTCAAGCCCCGGACGGATCGCATCGGCCTGTCGGTGACGGCGCGCAACGGCGCCGGACGGTGGCGCCGCGTGTGGGTGTTCCTGAGCCTGCAGGAGGAGCAGCCGAGCGTGTCGGCGGACACCACGGTCGGCAAGTAATCGGACCGTGGGGTCGGCCCCGCGGAGGCGGAGATGCAAACCGAGGGGAGATGCGGAGAACGCATCTCCCCTCGTCGCATCCGCCCGCGCGCCCCGTGGGCCATCCCGGGCTAGGGAAGGAACCGAAGTGCGCCCCACCCCGCCTTGCCACTATTGTGAGCGGCGGAACTCCGCAGCTACGTCCGCTACGAGGGGCAACCGATGAACACGGAAGCAGCGGCGTCCCCGCCCTCGAGGGTCGCCGACCTTCGCGCAGCCTTCGGGTGGAGCCTGCTGTTGACCCTGGTGTCCTGGCTCAACGTGCAGGCGGGCATCTACCTGGGCCGTCGCTTCGTTGATCGTGGTCCTGGCTATCCCGGATACGCGGACATCGACGCCGACTTGTTTCGCTTCGACGCCTTTCACTACAAGTCCATCGTCGATTTCGGCTACATCTACAATGGCGACCCGTTGAGCGGCCCGAACATCGTCTTCGCCCCGATGTTCCCGCTGTTGGTGCGATTGTTGTCGGCCGTCTCCGGCCTGAATAGCCTGGCCGCCGGATTCCTGCTGAACAAAGTGCTCTTGTTCTGCGCGCTGGCATTCCTCTACCTGTGCCTCGGTGACTGGATCGGCCGGCGGCGTGCGGTGTTCACGCTGGCGGCGCTGGTGACGGCCGCGGGGAGTTATGCCTTCCACGCCTACTACAGCGAGAGCACGTTCCTGTTCTTCCTCAGTCTGAGCTTGCTGGGATACTCGCGCGGGTGGTGGGCCGTGACGGCAGTCGCCGCGGCGGCGCTGGGGGCAAGTCGTCTGACCGGCATGCCGATCGCCGCCGTGTTCGCGGTGCTGCTATGCCTCCGGGCGCGCAGCGCCGAGGGGGCGGCGCGCTGGCGATACGTGGCCTACGCGCTCGTGTGCTTCGCCGGCGCCGGAGCGTACCTGACCGTGATCGGGGTGAAGTTCGGCAATCCGTTCACCCTGCTCGACACGATTCAGCGCGTGTCGTGGGGACGGTTCCACCCTGACGTGGACTGGGTGCGATTGGTCTCAGGCGGATACCTGTTCCAGTACTGGCGGGACGCACTCTCGCGGGGTGCCCGCACCGCCCTGCAGATTCCGACCTGCAACCTGCTGTGGACCACCCTGGGGTTGTTTGCGTTCGTCTATCTGATCCTGGCCTGGCGGCGCCACGTCCTGACCTACGTGTTCGTCCCTTATTTCCTCTTCATCTACGCCACCAACACCACATCGCTCTTCCTGATCGCCGCCCACCGCTACTTCACGCTCATGATCCCGATCTTCGTGATGTTCACGGCCCTGCATGGCTGGCTGTCGCGTCGAGTCTCACCCGTTCTGCCCTGGGGCCTGTCCGCTGTCTTGCTGCTGACGAATTGCGCCTACGGAATCCTGCACACCGCGGGGTTCAACCAGGGCGCCTGGCTCGGGTTCTAGATCCTTCGGGCGGGCCCGGCCCCGCCTACTCCCGCTCCACGTGCCTCAGGAACTCCCGCAGCACCTGCGCGTAGCGCTCGGGCTGGTCCTGCATCGTCAGGTGCCCGCTGTCCTCGATGATGGCGATCTGGGCGCCCGGGACCAGGCTCTGGAAGAACTGGGTCGAGGCCGGGGTGGCCTCGTCGTACCGGCCGCAGGTGAAGAGCGTCGGCACGTGGATCTCGCCCAGGCGCTTGGTGATGTCGTAGCTCTTGAGCGTCCCGGTGATGGTGAACTCGCTCGGCCCCTGCATGAAGCCGTAGATCGCCATGTTGAGCTGGGCGAAGGTCGAGTCGATGTCGGGCGACCAGGGCTGCCGCCGCGCCAGGAAGCGGTGGTAGTACTCGACCATCGCCGCCTGGTACTCGGGCGCGCTGGTGGTGCCGTCCTGCTCGTGTCGGGAGATCGCGGTCTGGAGCGATTCCGGCAGCGTGGTGCGCAGGCTGTCGGCATCGTGGATCCAGCGCGGGATGCTGAGCGCGGGGCTCGCCAGGATGAGGCTGCGCACGCCCTGCGGACGCCGCAGCACGTACTCGGTCGCGAGGATGGTCCCCCACGAACTGCCGTAGAGGTGGACGCGCTCGAGCCCCAGCGTCTTGCGCACGTGGTCGATCTCGTCCACGAACCGGTCGACCGTCCACAGCGTGCTGTCGGTCGGGTGGTCGGAGTGCCCGCCTCCCAGCTGGTCGTAGAAGATGACCGGCCGGTCGTCGCCGAGGGCGGCCAGCGGCTTGAGGTAGTAACTCGAGGCACCGGGCCCGCCGTGCAGCACGAGCAGCGGCGTGCGCGTGCCGTGGCCGACGATGCGATACCAGACGCGCCCGCCCGTGACATCGACGAAACCCTCGCCAGGCGAGAGTCCCGGCGAGCCGCAGCCCGCGACCGCGAGCACGAGCAGGAGGCCGGAGAGGAGGGCGAGGCGGTGGGTGGTGCGTGGCGCGGGTGCGAAGACGCGGCAGATCATGTCCCTGTCCTCGAGTGTGAGCGTCCTAGCGAAGGATCTCCACCTTCGTCACCTGGTCGCCCTGGACGACGCTGGATACGACGTCCATGCCGCGCACGACCTGGGCGAAGATGGTGTAGCGGCCGTTCAAGTGCGGCTGCGGCGAGTGGGTGATGAACCACTGGCTGCCGCCGGTGTCCTTGCCCGAGAGCGCCATCCCCACCATGCCCGAATCGTAGCGCAGGTGGTTGTACTCGCAGCGGATGGTGTAGCCGGGCCCCCCCGAGCCGGTGCCGGTCGGGTCCCCGTCCTGGATGACGAAGTTGGGCACCACGCGGTGCACGGTGAGCCCGTCGAAGTACCCGCGCTCGGCGAGGCGCACGAAGTTCTTGACCGTCTGCGGCGCCTGCTTGCCGTAGAACGCCCACTCGATGTCGCCGGCGGTGGTGTGCAGGATGGCGCCGCGCGCCTTGGGCGCCTCGGCGAAGTCCGCCGGGTACGATGCAGGCTTGGCATTGCGGGCCGGGTGCAGGCGCGCGAGGCTGTCGGCGAAGGCGCGCCCGGCCAGGTCGCGGAGCGCGTCGCGGATGGCGTTGCGGGCATCGGCGTCGGCATCGCCGGCGCGCTCGCTCCAGGCGCGGGTGAGCGCCGGGATGCTGGTGCTGTCGCCGAGGGCCGCGAGCGCCCCGGCGCACGAGGCCACGAACAGGAACGAGGTGTCGGCGAGGCCCGCGCGCAACGCGGGGGCCGACGCGCGGTCCTTGAGCTCGCCGAGCCGGTCGGCGGCGCTGTTGCGGATGAAGAGCGGGTTGGCGCCGTCGAGCAACGGCCGGAGTGTCGCCACCGCCTCGCCCGGCCAGGCGCCGATGATCGCCACCCGCGTGTAGAGGGAGGGGTCGTCGCGGAGCAGGGCCTGGACGCGGGTCCGATCGCTCCCGGTCCCCTGCCGCAGCAGCGCGCGGGCGATGGCACCGCGGGTCGCGGCGTCGCGATCGCCCAAGTGCGCCCGCAACGAGTCGCGCAGGGCGGCCCGCCCCGCGCTGTCGACGCCGGCCGCGGCGAACCGCTCGCCGAGCGCGGTCGCCGCGGTGACCCGCACGTACGGGTCGCGGTGGGAGAGCTGGCGCTCGAGCGCGGCCGTCACGCCGCGCGTGGTGCTGTCGGCGATCTGTTGCACGGCGCGGATGGCGTTCACGGCGACGGCGACATTCCCGTCGCGGAACGCGCCCACCAGATAGGCGGTGGCGCGCGGCGACTTCTGCCGCCCCATGGTGCGCGCGGTGAAGGCCCGGACCGGCCAGTCGGCGTCGTTGAGGTGGAGCCCCACCACCAGCATGACGCGGGCGGGCGAGACGATCTTCTCGAGCGCGTAGAGGATCCGCCAGCGCACGTCGGGCTCGGGGTCGGCATGGGCCGCGAGCAGCGCGGGCAGCGCGGTCGAGTCGGCCAGGCGCCAGAGCGCCACCGCCGCCTCGCCCCGCAGCGTGGGCGACGCCGAGCGCAGGAACTCGGCCACGCGCGGCGTGGAGGCCTTGTCGCCCAGCTTGCCGAGCGCCTCGAGGGCCATGTCCACGGTCTCGGGATCGCCGTCGCCGAGCCGGCCCTCGACCGGGATGCGCGCCCGCCGGTCGCCGATCTGCCCGAGCGCGAAGACCGCCTCCTGCCGCACCTGCGGCACCCGGTCCACGAGGAGCGGCAGCAGGTCGGGCACCGTGGTCGAGTCCTGGAGCCGTCCCACCGCGAGGGCGGCACGGGCGCGCACCTCCGGAGCCCGATCGGCCAGGTAGCGCTTGAGCTCGCCGTCGTAGCGGCGCTGATCCTCGGCGATGGCGATCGCGCGGGCGACGCTCGGCGACGGATCCGGGAGCGGCACGACGACGGGGTGCACGGTGGTGCCGCCGGCGCCCGCCCTTATCCCCGGTCCGGGCGGCACCGGCGAGCGCGCGGCACCGGGGATCTTGGGGCCGCATCCGGCGAGGAGCACCGACGCGAGGACGAATGCGAACGTGCGGCAGGGCGGGCGGGGGAGCATGAGCGTGCGAGTCTATGGACGCCGCGAGCCGCGGGTCAAGCCGCTGCTATACTGCGCGCTCGCCGGGGCCAGAGTCCCGTCCACAGGGAGGTGTCATGAGGCTGCGGGGCCGACCGCGCCGGGCCGGTGCGTGGTGCGTGCTGGCGGGATGCGCAGGCCTGGGGATGCTCGCGCTCGCGGCCGCCGGAGCGCGCACCGCCAGGGCCGCAGGGGGATTCCCCGGCGCCCACACGTCCTCGGCGGGGATGCCCATGCACGGGCGGCCGCTCCCCGACAGCGTGCTCGCCACGGTCGGCGACGGCCGCATCGTGGGCGCCGCGGCGTTCGGCCGGCAGTGGGCGGCGGTGAGCCCGCCCGCGCGGCCGGACTCGCTCGACGCCGCGGGCGCGCGGCGCTTCCTCGATCTGCTCGTCGACAAGGAGGTGCTGGCCGAGCGCGCCGTGCGCGAGCGCTACGCCTGGACACCGAGCGAGAGCACCCAGGTGGCGAACCTGGGCGACCGGCTGGTGATGCGCGTCGCGCTGGATTCGGCGCTGGCCGGCCTGGTCCGCGAGCGCTTGGCGCGCGGCGAACCGCCGCTCGAGCCCGAGCCGCTGGGCGTGGCGTTGCGCGAGACCACGGTGGCGCGGCTGCGCATCGTCTACGACGCGCCGCTGCTCGAGCGCCTGGCGCAGGCCTTCGCGGCGCTCTCCCCGCCCTCGGCCGACGCCGCCCTCGCGGCGCGCGCGGGCGCCGGCGCCCCGTTGCCGTCGTTCGCGGCGGACGACCTGCCGCGCGAGGTGGCGCAGTCCGAGGTCGGGCCCTACCGCGTGGCCGAGATGCGCGACGCGTGGGCGCGGCTCGACCCGCTCTACCGCCCACGGGTCGAGACCGCCGACCAGGTGCGCGACCTGGTGAAGAACGGCCTGTTCCAGCGCGCGCTCCGGCGCGAGGCCGAGCGCCGCCATCTCGACCGGCACCCGCGCGTCCTGGAGACGCTGGCGCGCCAGCGCGAGTACCTGGCGGTGGAGTCGTACGTCAACCACGAGGTGTTCGCCCACATCCCGAGCGATTCGGTGACGCTGCGCCGCGAGTACGACCGGGATCCCTCGGCCTGGACGCTGCCGGCGCGCTTCCGGGTGGTCATGCTGGTGCTGCCCGGGAAGCCTGAGGCGACGCGCATGGCGCTCACGCTGCGCGATGCCGCCCAGGCCGACTCGCTGGTGGCGCGCGGGCTGCGCCAGGGCGTGGACTACCGTGCTCAGATCACCGCGGCGGACGACTCCGCGCTGTTCTCGGCGGCGCGGCGGAGCGGGACCGACGCGGTGCTGGGCCCGGACTCGACGGCCGGGGGCTGGCAGGTGGCGCGGGTGGGCGCATTCTCGGCGCCGCGGCCACGGGGATTCGACGAGGTGGAGGCCGAGCTGGCGCAGCGCTGGACGGACGCCGAGGGCGAGCGGCGCCTGGTCATCCTGATGGCGTCGCTGCGCCGGAAGACCCGCATCGTGGTGAACGAGCGGGGGCTCGAGCGGCTGGTGCGCTTGGGGCTCCCGACGGCGGCTGGCCCCGGGCACTGATCGCGCCAACCCGAGGATCATCGGACGGCGGCCGAGGGTCGGGCCGGGGCGCATCCGGGGCAGCGCTCGGCTCCGCCGTCCCGGCCCGACCCTCGGCCCCTGCTTGTTGCGAGACGTCGCTGTGCCGCGGGCAGCGGAGCCCCGGCCCCGACCCGCGGCCGCTACTGCGAGACGTCGTTGTGCCGTGGCTT
>VBPB01000072.1:2009-13906 GCA_005893365.1 Candidatus Eiseniibacteriota bacterium | reverse complement strand
GATTCGGCGCACTCCCCTACCCGCGCCTGGCCCCCGGCCAAGACGCGCGCTTCGCGCTGGACGAGACGCTGGCGCTCGAGGAGGTGGTGCCGATGATCGCGCGGCCGTTCAGCCCCGGGAACGCCTTCCCGGCCGCCGAGATCGCGGCCGAGCGGCTCGGGTTCGACAAGGCGATGATCGGCTCGTGCACCAACGGCGGCTACGACGACCTGATGCAGGCGGCCCTGGTGCTGCGCTCGGCGCGGCGCGCCGGGCACACGCGGGCGCTCACCCCGCTCATCGTCTTCCCCGGCTCGGCGGGCGTGAAGCGCCGCATCGAGCAGCCCGATCCGCGCCTGGATGGCGAGTCGATCGCCGCCGTGTTCCGCGAGGCCGGGGGCGAGATCCGCGAATCCTGGTGCGGCCCCTGCTTCGGCCAGGGTCCCGACGCGCTCTCGCCCGGGCAGCGCGCCATCACCTCCTTCAACCGGAACTGGACCAACCGCATGGGCGTGGGCGGGGAGGGCTACCTCGCCAGTCCGGGGGTGGTGGCGGCCTCGGCGATGCTGGGCTACATGGGGCCGCCGAGCGAGCTGGGGCTGGACTGGGAGCCCGAGCGGTTCGAGGCCTAGGGCCCGGGCCTCGGGGCCGTCCGGGGCGCCCCCCGGTGCCCCCGCGGCCGGTCTCAGAGCGTGGTTCCGAACGCCTCCGTCCCTCTGCTATCCTAATGGGGCCTCGTCCGTCCGCGCACCGGCGAGGTTGCGGCGCCGGTCCGTAGAGGATCCGCCCGCGTCGGCGTGCCAGACGGTGCTCCCCGTGCCTTTGCGACGCTACGGCAAGCGACGGACCGGCCTCGAACACCCGCTGCTGAGGGCCAAGCTCGCCCGCCCCAACCTCGGCGCGCAGGTCCTCGAGCGTCCCCATCTCATCCAGGCGCTCATCGAGCACGGCGAGCGGCCGTTGACCCTGGTGGTCGCCGAGGCCGGCTACGGCAAGACCACGCTGCTGGCCGGCTATGCCCGGGCGCTCGCGCGACCCGTGGTGTGGTACTCGCTGATGGGGTCGGATGCCGACCCCATCGTGTTCGGCCGCTATCTGCTCGAGGGATTCCGTCGCGAGCAGCCGCGCTTCGGACGCGACTTCCACCTGGCGCTCGAAGCCGCCCGCCCGGGTCACCGGTCGGTCGAGATGCTGGCGGGGACGCTGGCCAACGAGCTCGCCGCACTCAAGGGGCCGCCCCACCTGCTGGTGCTCGACGACTTCCAGGAGGTGGCCGGCAATCCGCAGGTCGTGGCCCTCATGGACACGCTGCTCCGGCACCTGCCGCCCAAGGTCCGCGTGGTGGTGGCCTCGCGCACGCCGCCGCCCTTCGGGCTCGAGCGCATGCGCGCCCGCGGCGACGTCTTCGAGCTCAACTCGGGCCAGCTGCGCTTGAGCCGCGACGAGCTGGCGCGCCTGTTCGCCGAGGTCTATCGCCGGCCGTTGGGGGACGACGAGCTGGCGGCCCTGGAGCAGGCGACGCTGGGCTGGCCCACCGCGGTCCACCTGGCCTACGAGTCCCTCCAGCGGTCGGAGCACGTCACGCTGGAGGCGGTCCTCGCGGACTTCCAGACCTCGAGCCTCGAGCTCCACGACTACCTGTCGTCGGAGATCTACGCGCGCCTGGATCCCGGGGCGCGTCGCATCCTCGATCGCACCGCGGCGCTGGGCCGCTTCGACGTCAGCCTGGCCGCGAGCCTGGCCGGGAGCGACGGGGCCACGCCGGCCCTGCTCGAGTCGCTGGCGCGGCGCGGCCTGCTGCGCGCGTTCGGTTCCGGGGCCCAGACCTCCTACGAGTGCCACGATCTGGTGCGCCGCTTCATCCGCCAGGAGATCGAGGGCGCGGGCGGGGCCGAGGCGTGGCGGCGGCTCGAATCCGACTCCGCGACGGCGCTGGCCGCGCGCGGCGAGCACGAGCGCGCGCTCCGCCACTACCTGGCGGCCGGAGAGTTCGCGGAGTCGGCGGCCCTGCTGCGCTCGCTGGCACCGCTCCTGCTGCGCCAGGGGCGCGCCGACGCGCTCCTCCAGCTCCTGGGGCACCTGCCGGCCGAGCACGGCCAGGTCGACGCCGCCCTGGCGGTGGCGCTGGCCGACGCGCACACCGCGCTCGGCCATTGGGACGAGGCCGATCCGATCTACCGCAGCGTGCTCGAGCAGTGCCGCAAGGCCGGCGACCCGCTCCACGAGTGCCTGGCGCTGATCGGGCTCGGGAAGGTGCTCAACCTGCGCGGACACTACGAGCAGGTGCTCGGCATGGCCGAGCGTGGCCTGGCGCTCGCCCACGACCTCCACCTCGAGGTCCGCGTGCGCTTGCTCCAGATGAAGGCCGGGGCCCACTTCTATCTGGGCCAGTACCGCGCCGCGGTGCGCGTGCTCGACCAGGTGCGCGAATCGCTCCCGCTCCACGCCGACCCCGAGCTCCTGCTGCCGGTGCTCCACAACCTGGCCGGCGCCTATGCCGCCCAGGGCCGGTTCCACGAGGCCTCTCAGGAATTCCGTTCGGCGCTGGCGCAGGTGCGTGGCACCGCCTCGCCCCGCGCGCCGCTCTACCTGTCGAACCTGGCGTTCCACTTGGCCGAGATGGGCGAGCTGGCCGAGGCCCGCCGGGCGGCCGAGGAAGGCCTGCAGGCGGCGCAGCGCTTCTCGAACCGGGCGCTCGAGCCCAGCTGCCACGGGGCGCTGGCCCAGATCCTGGCGCAGAGCGGGGACCTGGACGGCGCGCTCGCCTCGCTCAAGCGCGCCGAGGAGATGAACGCCGAGCTGCGCATGGAGGTCATCGCGCTCGACCTGCTGGCGCTGCGGGGACGGATCTTCTGCGCGCGGGGCCAGTACCGGCGGGCGGTCCAGTTCCTGACCGAGGCCATCGAGCGGCTGGCGGCGCGGCCCGAGGCCCCCCAGCTGACCGAGTTCCGTGCCACGCTCGCCTGGTGCGAGCTGCGGGCGGGCCGGGTGCGCGTGGCGCGCGACCTGCTCGCGGCGCTGGTGGTCCGCGCCGACGCGGGCGAGAACGACTACCAGCGCATGCGGGTCCACTACTGGCTGGCGGAATCGCTGGCGGCGATGGGCGACCGGCACGGCGTCGACGACCATCTCGCCCGCGCGCTCAAGCTGGTGCGCGAGCGCGGCTACGCCTACTTCCTGCGCGTGCAGGCGCGCGAGGAGCCGGCGCCGCTCCTCTACGCCCTCGGCCGCGGCATCGAGACGGAGGTGGTCTCGGCGGCACTGGTCGAGGCCGGGGCCGCCATCGAGGAGGCGTTGCTGGGCCTGGTGGCGGACGGACCTCCCGCGGTGGGCGAGGTGGCGCTCACGGTGCTGGGCGAGGTCGGCGGACGGGCGGCGCTGGAGGGGCTCGAGTCCCTGACCCGGAAACGCCGCACGCTGCAGCCCGCGGTCCGCACCGCCAGGCGGCACATCGGCGAGCGGCTCGCCCGGGGCGCCCCCGCGGGACCGGCGGCGGATGCGCGCGTCCCGCGCCTGGTGCTGTTCGGACCGCCCCAGCTCGAGATCGACGGGCGCCCGGTGCGGGCCTCGGCGTGGCGCGCCCAGCGCGCGTTCCACCTGCTGGTCTTCCTGGCGCTGCGTCCGCGCGGGGCGGCCAAGGAGGAGCTGCTCGAGCACTTCTGGCCCGGACGGCAGCTCGCGGCCGGACGGCGGAACTTCCACCCCACGCTCTCGTACATCCGCTCGGTGCTGCCGCACACGCGCGAAGCTCCGATCCTGCGCGAGGGCGAGGTCTACGCGCTGAACCCGGCCTACCCGCTCACCAGCGACGTCTGGGAGCTCAAGCGCGCGCTCGAGGAGGCCCGCGGTCTGCGCGATCCGGCGGCGCGGCGCCGCGCGCTGGAGCGGGCCGCGTCGCTCGTGACCGGGAACTTCCTCGAAGGCGTCTACGGCGGCTGGGCGGACGAGCATCAGGCGCGCATGCGCGACCAGGTGGAGAAACTGCTGCTCGACCTGGGGACGGCGTGCGCCGCGAGCGGGGACCACGAGGCCGCCCTCGGCCATTTCCGGCGCGCCGCCGAGCTGGACGAGTTCCGCGAGGCCACGCGGCTCGCGATGATCGAGGCGATGGTGCGCCTCGGCAATCGCCGCGCGGCGCTGGCCGAGTACGACAAGCTCAAGGGGCTGCTCCGCGCCGAGCTGGGGGTGGAGCCGCTCCCCGAGACCCATCGCGCGTTCCAGAAGCTGCTCGCGGGCGCTCACGCGGCGGCCACGCATCCGGCGGCAACAACGGCCTAACCACCTGGGAACCATATGATTACGGCGACCACTCAAGTCGGAATCAAGCCCGCGGCGCTCTCATGGTGGTCTATGAACGCCCTGGGGCCCGCCTGGCGAGATCGCGTGCTGCCGCCTCGACTGCTGCGGCAGTGCCCGCCGGTCGCCGCATGCGTCGCGACGCTGTTCCTGGCCGCGGTGTTCCTGCACGCGCCGGCGGCGATCGCCGCGCCGTTCATCTGGGACCAGGATCAGGACCGGATCGACGACCGCATCGAGACCATCCACGTCAGCGGCTACGACCTCGCCTTCGAGCAGGCGAACCCGCTCCTGCGCAAGCGCATCGACGTCGGCGTCGCCCCCGCCGGCCTGGTGTTCGGCGTCTACGTGGAGTTCGCGAACCCGGTCACGACCGCCGATCTGCTGGCGCTCACCGCACTCGGGATGCCGGTGCTCGACCGCTTCGAGGAACTCCCCGTGCTGCGCAGCAGCGGCTCGTTCGCCCAGATCCAGGCCGCGGCCGCGCTCGCGGGCGTGGACCGCGTCGAGGCGGTGCCGATCCTGTATCCCGATCTCCACGAGGGGGCGGCGAGCATCGGCGCGCGCGATCCGAGCGGACAGGTGTTCCCGACCTGGACGGGGATGGGCGGTGCGGCGGGGGAGGGGGTCGTGGTGGCCATCCTCGACAGCGGCATCAACGACGCGCCGGAGGGCCCCTATCCCGGGCACGAGTCGCTCATCGGCCGCTGCGTCGGCGGCGCGGACTTCACGCAGGCCGATTCCCTGCTCAACACCGGGCGCGACGCCAGCGTCAACCCCTCCGATCACGGGGGCGATGCGACCCGCGCCCACGGGACCCACGTGGCCGGGATCATCCTGGGCAACGGGGGCGCCACCGGCTTCGCGACCGGGATCGCGCCGCAGGCGCGGTTCGTGGACGTCAAGGTGCTGAACGACCTCGGCGTCGGCTCCGGCGTCGCCGAGGCGCTGGACTGGTGCATCCACAACCGGGCGCGGGACTGGGGCGGAGATCCGGCCGATCAGGGCATCGACGTGATCAACCTCTCGCTGTCGAGCCCCGACGCGAGCGACGGCAACGACCTCGCGGCCCGACTCGCCGCATGCGCCGTGCAGCACGACATCGTCGTGGTCGGGTCGATCGGCAACCAGGGCAGGGATCACTTCGTCCCCTCGCCCGCCGCCGGCGACCGGGTGCTCGCGGTGGGAGCCCTCGACACGCAGCGCTCGGCACTCAACGGCGACGACGTGTTCGCCTCGTTCAGCGACGTCGGTCCGCGGGCGGGCGACGGCGATCTCGACGCCGCGGACGAGGAGAAGCCGGATCTGCTGGCCCCCGGCGTCGCGGTCCTCTCGGCCGATGGCAGCCTCACCTCCGACGGCGCCCAGTACCAGCGCCTGAGCGGGACCAGCATGGCCGCCGCCTTCGTGAGCGGTGCCGCCGCCGCCCTGCGCTCGGCCTTCCCCGCGCTCACCCCGGAGCAGGTCGCCCGCGTGTTGCTCGCCACCGCCTACCGGCCGCTGGGCGCGGTGCCGCCGGGCCTCCCCGGCGCGGACCCCGGCTGGTATTCGCCGGTGGGATTCGGCGCGGTGGACCTCTACGCGGCGCTGCTCGAGCTGACGCAGCCGGAGCGCTCGCAGGTGCGCCGGCTCGAGCTGGCCGGGAGCGCGAGCCAGATCACGGCGACGCTGCGGACCATGCGCGAGCGCGGCGCGGCCCACTTCGTCTTCGAGCGGGCGCCCGAGGTCGCGGGCGGCCCGGGGGCCTTCGCGGCCCTGGACTCGGTCCCGGCGGCGGGCGACTCGAGCCTCGCGGACGGCAGCAACATGAGCGTCTACGTCCGGACCTGGGAGGTCCCCGCGAACGAGCGCGGCGTCCCGTTCTGGTATCGCGTCGCCACCACCGAGGACCAGGTGCGCTGGGAGGGGCCGTCGCGGCGGTTCGTGAGCCCCCTGGGCCCGCCGGTGGCCACGGTCGAGGTGACCGTGGTGCACGACGCCTATGACCACGACCTGGACGCCGCCATCGAGGTGGGCGGGTCCGCCTCGCTGATGGCCCAGGAGACGAGCCCGCCGGCGCTGGTCTATCCGCTGCCCGCCAGCAGTGCCGCGGTCGCCAGCGAGTGGGTGACCGGGGCCAGCACGACCGGGAACGTCGCCTGGACGTTCGCGGTCGACCTCCCCGCGGGCGAGGTGGAGGCCACCCTGCCGCCGGACGGGGCGCATCCCTGGCGGCTGCGCGTGACCGACGGGGGCTACCTCAACCGGGTGGGCCGCATCACCGACTACCGCGTGATCTGGCACGCGGCGGGTGGCGATCAGACGTTCCTGGGGGGACCCGTGCCGCTGCAGACGATCGAAGGGGCCACCGTCTACGCGGCCGCACCGGTGCCGGTGGTCGGGGTCGATGGTCCCACGGCGGTGTCGAGGCTGCGCGCCGGTCCCAATCCCGTGCCGGGCGGAGGTGCCGTCACCTTCGCGCTGCCCGTCGTACCGCGCGAGGATCTGCGCGTCTACGACCTCGCCGGACGCGCGGTGGGCCGTGCCAGGTTCACCGGGCACGCGGGCGTCTGGGAAGCGCGCTGGGAGGCGCGGGACGCCGCGGGCGCGCCGCTGCGCAGCGGGCTCTACTTCGCCCGGGTCCAGGGCTCGGGCGCGGTGCGCCTGGCGGTGCTCGCGCGCTGAGGGGGTCCCGGGCGGCCGGCGAGGCTCTCGGCCCGCGGACTCGATCTTCTCCAACCCACAGGGCCAGCACCTATTGGGCGCCTGGGTCGGACCCGGCTCCGGGCCGATTCAAGCCCCGCTCAAGCCCCGGCGCGGACCATCGCCGCACGGGCAATGAGCGGAGGATGCCCCGCCCCGACGGCCGAACTCGAGGGTCGAGCGCCGCCTGTCGCTCCTCCGACGGAAGGAGGGGACACGATGCGAACCTGGTCTCCAGGCTTGGCCGCGGCGGGCATGCTGCTGATCGCTCACCTCGCCGCCGCCGGAACGGCTCAGCTGTCGGGCAGCGGCACCATCTCATCGCTCTCGCCCAGCCTCACCTACGCCGGCGGCACCTATGTGGCCTCCAACCCGACGCCGCCCGCGAGTAGCGCCGGCGGCGTGACGCTCTCGCCGGTGTGCACCGACAACACCTGCGACCGCTTCCTGCTCACGGTCGCCAACATCCCCGACGCGTACCACGCCCTGCACCCCGACGACCGCCTGGTCTTCAAGACGGAGTGGACGAACTCGGGCTCGGACTTCGATCTCTGGGTCTACGACTCGACCGGGAACACCGTCCTCACCAAGTCGGCCAGCTCGGCGGACCCCGAGATCGCCACGCTCCCCATCCTGGCCGGCACGACCAGGTACGTCGTGCGCGTCGTGCCCTTCACCGTCACCGGCGACAGCTTCACGGGCACGATCGGGCTGGGGAGCCTGCCCGGTCCGCCCCCCGTCTACCATGCCGCGGACTACGCCGCGGGCACGGACGTCTTCAGCTGCAACCTGCACCTGACGGGCACGGATCAGAACGGGAGCGACCACGGGCGGGACAAGGAGCCGGCGGTCCGCTTCAACCCCGACGGCGTCGGCTACGTGGCCTCGAACGGTGACGGCGTGGGCCTGTGGCGGGTCACCGACGCGTGCGGCCAGGAGGACTCGTTCCTCGGCATCGCCGACCTGTCCAACGGCGGGGGCGACTGCGACGTCGAGACCGGCACGGCCCGGAACGCGAACGGCTTCTACAACCTCTACACCTCCGCGCTCCACAGCGCCGACGCGTTGGTGAACATCAACGCCAGCGTCTCGTTCGACAACGGCCAGACCTTCCTGACCACGCCGATCACCAACGCGACGCCGCTCAACGACCGCAATTGGAGCGCCGCCTACGGCAAGGACATCGTCTACCTGTCCTATCGCTCCGCCAATACCGGCAACCAGCAGTTCGTCGTACGCGCCCAGGCGGTCGAGGGACAGCCGCTGGTGTTCGGGCCGTCGGCGCCGGTCTACACCGACCCGACCGTGCTGCAGTCGCCGCTCCCGGAGACCGGCAACATGGTCGTGGACCCGCGGCCGGTGCCGCTCGGCACCCCCGCGATGACCGCGGGCATCGACGGCCAGGGCGACGTCTACCACGGATTCATCGTCAACGGCGGGCAGAGCGCGTACGTGGCCGTCTCCCGCGACTTCGGCGTCACCTGGAAGGACACCAAGGTCTTCGACGCGCCCCCCGGCAGCACCTACAGCCACATCTTCTCGTGGGTGGCGGTCGACCGGGCGGGCAACGTCTACACCTGCTTCGCCGACGACCATGCCGTCTACTACTCGGTCTCGACGGACCTCAAGACCAGCGACACGCCGACCTGGTCGCGGCCGGTGCGGGTGAGCGATGGCCCCGACACCAAGAGTTCGGCGCTGCCCAGCGTGGCGGCGGGATCGTCCGGCCGGATCGTCTTCATCTGGTACGGCAGCCCGACCGCGAGCGTCACCGATACCGACGCCCAGTGGCGCGTCTTCTTCTCGCGCTGCGACAACGCGCTCGACGCCCTGGCCTTAGGCGGCGTGCCGCACATCGAGCAGACAGTGGTCAGCGATCACGTCGTCCACGAGGGCGAGCTGTGCGAGGGCGGGACCCTCGGCTGCTCGGGCAACACCCGCGCCCTGCTCGACGACATCGAGGTGGACGTGGACCCCCTGGACGGCAGCGCGCTGCTCGCCTTCACCGATGACGGGCCGATCGGCGGCACGTTCATCACCCGCCAGCTGTCCGGTGGCTCGTCGATCGCCGGCGAGGTCGTGACCGACCGCTCGCAGGCCTGCCCGGTCGTGGCCGAGAACTGCTCGGGCACGCCCGAGCCGCCGGGCTCGACCTGCTTCCTGCCCGGCTTCCGCGTCTTCGACGACGCGTCGGGGGACATGGTGGGCAACTTCGCCTCGCCCGAGTCGGACATCCTCAGGGGCTTCGTCGCCGAGCCGCTGCGCCCCGACATGGTCCAGAAGATCACCTTCACCCTGAAGGTCGCCTCGCTCGACCCCGCCAACCTGCCGCTCAACCGGATCTGGCAGATGGACTTCACGGTGCCGACCAGCCCCGAGACCACGTTCTTCGTGGCGATGCAGACCTGCAATCCCACGAAGATCCCGAACTTCACGTTCGGATTCGTCAACGCGGGAGCCAACAACATCAACACCGGCCTCGGCACCGCCGACGCGGGCGAGGTGCTGGCCGACGGCGAGATCCGCATCACCATGCCCAAGGGGAAGGTGGGCTCCAGCACCTCGGCGGGCAGCGTGTACTGGCATGCCGACATCGGCTCGCGGCTGCGTGCCGTCAAGGGCCAGTCGTTCTTCCTCGAAGGCGCGGATTGCAGCGGGCTCCTCGATACCGTCGACGAGACCGGGAGCGGCTCGTACACGGTGCAGGGCAACTGCACGCCGGTCGGCGTCGAGCCGACCGGGGCGGGCGGGCCGATGCTCGCCCTGGCCGGCGGCAATCCGGTCCGCGGGCAGACGCGGCTCACCTACGCGTTGCCCCGAGCGGGCCACGTCCGGATCGCGGTGTTCAACGTGGCGGGGCAGCGGGTGTGCACGCTCGCCGACCGCGAGCAGGAAGGCGGCCTCCACGCGGTGGACTTCGACCTGGAGCGCTCGGCGGGGCACCGGTTGGGGCCCGGCGTCTACCTGGTCCGCCTCGAGGCCGGCAACGTGCGGCGGCAGGTGCGGATCATCGCCCTGCGATGACGCCCGATTGGACCGCGACGCCCGGCGTCGCACGCATGGTGCCGGGGGTGGTGGCCTTCGCGGCGGCCTGGGAAGCCGCCGCGGGCCCCACGCCCCGGTCCGGCCGTGGGCCCGAGCCGCCGCGCCCATCGAGGAGGTCGGCCGTGCGATCGACATCCACCCGCTTGGGAGGCTTCATGCAGGCCACATTGATGGCGTTCCTCATGGGGGCGGTGGCGGCGCCCCCGTGCCCTGCCGACGCGGCGCCGGCCGCGCCGCGCGCACCCCTCAACGCACCACTCAACGCACCACTCGGCGCACCACTCGCCCGCGTGCTCGGCATCGCGCCCGGCACGACCGAGGCCCGGGCGCATCGCATCCTCTCACGGCTCGGCGAGCGTCTCGAGGAGTCGGAAGGCGCCGAGGAGGAGGAGGGGGGCGCCGGGCTCGGGCGCGAGCTGTGGCGGCTTCGTGACCCGCGCTACGCGTGGGTCCAGCTGGCGGTGGATGTGCGTCACCGCGTCAAGGCGATCCAGGCCCACCTGCGCGCGGACGGTCCCGGGCTCCGCTACGCCGAGATCGGCGACCTCGCGGCGGCCCGCCGGTTGGGCTACACCATCCTGGAGTGGCGCGTCCCCGCGAGTGCCCAGCATCCGGGCCGGCGCGTCACCGCGCGCGGCGCGGACTCGGTGTTCGCCGCCACGGTGGCGATCGCGGCCGACTGACCCGCTGGGGCCGGTCTCTAGGGTGGTGCCTCGCCGTGGTCGGCGCAGGGCCGACCGCAGGGGATCGCCGTGATCGACCTGGTGCATCGGGGGGCGGTGATCGCACCAGTGACCGGACTCATCGACGCCGCGCTGCTGCCGGACTTCTAGGGGGCCGGCGACCCGGTTCGGGATCCGACCTCGAACGGCGCTGCCGCAACGCACGTCCGCGTGAACCCCGGAGCGAAGCGGCCGCCAGCCCCAAACTGCGAGCGCAGTGTGGCCGAGACGCCTTGACCGCGGCTTGAGTGCTGCCCGGGTCCGGACCGCCGTCGCGCGAATCTGGCGCGCTAACGCGTTGCCGCCCAGCGCGCTATGGGAGCGGGGCGCGGGCCCGAGAATTGTCGGTCCAGGACGCCACGGGAATCGGCGCGGACCCGCGATCGCACCCCCGGCATCGAATCCGCTGTCGCCCCGCGCGTCGCTGCGGCAGAATCGAGCCGTCTCCCAACCCAACCTTCCGAGGCCATCCCATGAGCGTTCGCCGTCCACTGTCCTTCGCCGTCCTGTTCCTGCTCGCCGCCACCACGGCGCTGGCGATGAGCTCGGGCCCGGGCGCCCCTCCGCCGCCGATCGGGACTCCCGACAAGCCCGACATCCCTTCCGGCAGCGATGCCGTCCACGGCGTGGCCACGGCGCGTCAGGAGGCCGAGCAGAGCTACGCGCTTTCCTACGAGGAGGTGGGAAAGGGGAACCAGGATCTGGAGGACGGCAAGGCCAAGAACGCGGGGAAGCACTTCCGCCGGGCGCTCGACCACGGCGAGAAGGCGGTGCTGCTCGACGAGCGTTATCACGAGGCGTGGAATCTGGTCGGCTACTCGGCGCGCCGGCTCGGCGACTACGACCAGGCCTTCAAGGCGTACGACAAGTGCCTCTCGATCAAGCCCGATTACGCGCCGGCCCGCGAGTACTTGGGCGAGGCCTGGCTCGAGAAGGGCGACACCAAGAAGGCGCGCGAGCAGCTGGTCTGGCTCGAGCATCTCGGGGCGACGGTCGAGCTCAAGACGCTCAAGGACCGCTTCGACGCCTGGACGGCCGC
This sequence comes from Candidatus Eiseniibacteriota bacterium, assembly GCA_005893365.1. Lineage (GTDB taxonomy): Bacteria > Eisenbacteria > RBG-16-71-46 > RBG-16-71-46 > RBG-16-71-46 > WS-11. Next base: position 2,143 of record VBPB01000072.1, on the reverse strand, counting down.
GCATCCCGATTCGTCCGCGGCCCCGGCGGCCAAGCCGGCCACCACGGATTCGACGAACGCGACCGGAGCCCGGTCCTCGGGCAACTGACGCCGGGCCTGCGGCCCGCACGCAGGCAGCGACGGCCCCGGGTCGG
>VBPB01000072.1:0-1972 GCA_005893365.1 Candidatus Eiseniibacteriota bacterium | reverse complement strand
GCCCCATCGCCGGCTTCGGCGCGTTCGGATCCACCCACGACGCCTCGACCTGCAGCTCGATGGCGACGTCGTCGCCCAGCATCGTGCCGCCCTGGTCGAGCACGCGGTTCCAGTTGATGTTGAAATCCTTGCGATTGATGGTGGTCTTCGCGTCGAAGCCGGCGATCTTGCGCCCCATGGCCGGCATCGAGCCCAGGAAGTTCGCCTCGAGCGTCACCGGCTTGGTGACGCCCCGCATCGTCAGGTCGCCGGAGACCAGCGCGCTGTTGTTGGGGCCCGGGACGACCTTGGTGCTCTTGAAGGTGATGGTCGGGAAGCTGTCGGCGAGGAAGAAGTTGGGGCCACGCAGATCCGCGTCGCGCCGCTCGTTCTCGGTGTTGATGCTGGCGGTCTGGATGGTGACCTCCACGGACGAGGCGGCCAGGTCCTTCTCATCGAAGTTGATGATGCCGCTGAAGTCCTTGAACCGCCCCGCCACCTTGGCAAAGAAGTGGCGGATGTGGAACCCCACGAGCGTGTGGTTCGGGTCGATCTTGTACGGCATCGGCTCGGCGGCGGCGACGGCCGCGGTGCCGAGCAGCGCCAGCACGGCGGCGAGCAGGGCGAAGCGATTCTTCACGAGACAGCTCCTTTCCAAGGATGCGGCGACAGCGCCGGGCGATGGCCACTGATGTGAAACGAGGTCCAGGGCGCCAGGCAAGGCCGACGAAGCTACCAGTCCCCGGACGACCTCCCAACCGATTCTTGCCGGGGTTGGATGCCGCCGGGGCTCCCGCGGCGGCCCGCGGGCGCGTTCTTGACCAGGCCTTGACCCGCGCGGTTGTGGGGGCCGGGGCGAATCGGTAGCATCGCCGGCCGTGTCCGACTTCGAGAAGACCCCGCCCGACGTGCGCGAGCTGCTGGGGAAGCGCATCAGCCAGCTCGGGCTCAAGCTCGAGGGCTCGCCGGTCGAGCGCTTCGTCCACCAGCTCCAACGCGAGTTGGAGCGCAAGGGACTGAGGCGCTTTCGGCCCGTCTGCTATCTCACCGACGAATGGGGCTGTCCCAGCGGGCAGCCGGTGATCGGCGTGCCCTTCTATCTCGCCGACCCCGCGCTGGCCCGCCTCGAGCGCGCCATGAACGACCTCGAGGACGAGCAGGAGATCATGATGTACCTGCGCCACGAGGCGGGGCACGCGTTCAACTACGCCTACCGGCTCTACACCACGCCCGAGTGGCGGGCCCGCTTCGGACCCTACAACCGCCGCTACCGCGATCACTACCGGCCGGTGCCGTTCAGCCGCAAGCACGTGCGGCACATCGCCGGCTGGTACGCGCAGAAACACCCCGACGAGGATTTCGCCGAGACCTTCGCCGTCTGGCTCACGCCGCGCTCGAACTGGCGGCGCAAGTACAAGTCCTGGCCGGCGATCGTCAAACTGCGCTATGTTGACCGCGTGGCCCGTCGGGTGCGCGACCAGGATCCGGCGGTCTCGACCGGCGACTTCGACATCACGGTCGAGGACATGAAGGTGACCGTCGAGCAACACTACCGCCGCCTGACCCGCCAGAACGGGGCGGCGGTGAACGTGGCGCTCGAGACCGACCTCGCGGACATGTTCGTCACGCGCGGCCGGCGCCGGAAGGGCATCCGGCCGGCCTGGGAGCTGGTCGAGGAGAATCGGCTGCCGCTCACGGACAAGATCACGTACTGGACCGGCGTCAAGCGGCCGGTGGTGCGGGCGCTGGTCGAGCGCATCGCGCGCACCTGCCGCGAGCAGCAGCTCCACGCCGAGACCGGCCGCGAGGCCGCGTATCTCGTGGAGTTGACCGCGTACGGGACGACGCTCGCCATGAACTACCTGACGCGAGGGCGATTCGTTCAATCCTGAGGTGTCGAGCCGCCGGAGGCTCGACCACGGCCCCAGGGAAGGGGGCCGTCACCCGAAAGGGCGAGGACCGCCATGGCCAAGCAGCGGATCGGCGTTCTCTA
>VBPB01000340.1 GCA_005893365.1 Candidatus Eiseniibacteriota bacterium | reverse complement strand
AACCGTCGGGGCCGACCGAGCCCAGATGCGTCCCGCTGGCCGCCACGCCCGCCGGCGGGGTCACGCTGTCGCGATAGCAGTAGACGCCCCAGTAGCGCTTCTGGTCGCAGAGGCCGACCCCGTACCACGCCGCCGCGTCGACGCGGTAGACGCCGCCGCCGAACCGCTTGATGGTGACGGGTCGTTTGGCGTCCCCGTCGGCGAGATAGGGGCCCTCGATGCCACCCGCGACCGGGGTGGCCATCTCGGGCGTCGCCTGGGGCCCCGCGGTCGGGGTCGTGGCACCGCCGTCCGCCAACAGCAATGCCGCGGCCAGGCTGGCCGCGGCGCTCACCACCATCCGTCTCATGATCCGTTCCCCCGCCCGTGGTTCCCGGTCCGTCGCGGTCCAGTCTCGACCCGCGGGCCGGAGGCGTCAATCCCCGCGATTCAGCTCCCGCGGTAGTCGGACCTCACCTTGCGTATTCACCGATAGATCACCTTGAGCCGGCCCCAGCTATCCCCACGGACCGGTGTCGCGGTGTCGCGGCAGAACTCCATCTCAAAGCACAGGTCGATGTCCACCCACCACTCCGCGCTGGCCAGGTAGCAGGGAAGAAAGATTGTCCGCCCGGTAATCCAATACGTGCCGTACGGGTAGGTACCGGGCTCCTTCGCGAGGATCGCCGTCTCTCCTGCATCGCAGCCCACCCGTTGGATAAAAAACGCGTACGTCCCCGGATGCGGAAGGGCCAGCGGCGGGTCGAGAATGAAGTCCATCGGGATCGGCAACCCCGGGGGATCGCTGTCGACCACGAACACCGCAGGCCCGTTCTGGAGAATCCCTGTGGTAATGGGTCTCGAAGGAACATAGTTGACCGTATCGACTGTCGTCACGAACAGACGGTCGCCGCCCGAGTGGCGGTTGTTGGGATGCCGCCAGACCGTGATCCGAGAGATGAGCGTGTCGGCGGCGTAGAACGTCTGACCGACCGCTCTGCCGAAGAACGTTCGGCCCGCAGTGTTCCCACCCACGGTGTCATTGGCGGCGATCACGTGGGTGCAATCGCCTACTGAGGAGGCGGCGTTCGGCACCTGCGCCAGTGCGGTCACACCCCCGAGCCCCAACAAGAATGCCGCGGCCAGGCTTGCCGCAGCCATCATGGTCGTCCGTCTCATGGCCCGCTCCTCCCCGCCGAGGTCCCGCGGTCCCGTTGCGGTCCAGTCTCGACCCGCGCGCCCGAGGCGTCAATCCCCGCGATTCAGCTCCCGCGGTAGGTCGAGTACCCGAACGGGCTCAGGAGCAGCGGCACGTGGTGGTGCCGGGACGGGTCGCGGATCTCGAACACCACGGCGGCTTCGGGGAAGAACGTCTCGCGGGCTTGCGCGGCGAAGTAGGCGCCGGTGCCGAAGGTGAGGCGGTAGGTGCCGGCGTCGACGCGCGCCCCTTGGGCGAGCAGGTCGCGCACGCGCCCATCGGCGTCGGTCACGCGCTCGGCGAGCGTCACCCAGCCGCGTTCGGCCATGCGCACCTCGAGTCGGACCGCCACACCGCGAGCGGGCTCGCCGGCCCCTAGGTCCAGCACGTGGGTGGTGATGCCGCTCATGCGCCCCCCTTGGGATCCCGCCGCCGTCTCAGGCCGCGCCGCCGAGCATCCGGTCCAGCCTCAGCCGCATGATCTTGAGCTGCTCGTCCGCGGCGGTCCTGAGCTCGGTCTCGGGATCGTTCACCATGCGCCCGCGCAACCGCGCCAGCATCTCCTCGGCACTCTTGCCGGTGGCGCAGACGATGAAAATGTAGCCGAACCGCTCCTGGTACGCACGGTTGCCCTCGGCCAGCGCCTCGATGGTCGCGGGCGAGGCGGCGGTCACCCCCGACTGCTCGCGCCCGGCGAGATCGGCGGTCGCGGCGAAGCGGCGGCGCAGCGATTCGAGATCGCCGATGCGCGGGTGGTGGGCGAACGCCTCGCGCCAGCCCTCGGGCGGCAGCGCCCTCCAGACGCGCTCCGCGCTCTCGCGCAGGCGGGCCGCGTCCCCGAACGGCCGGCGCGCCAGCATGCCCTCGACCCACGCGCGGCAGCCGCAGCAGCGCTCGAGGGCCGCGCGCGCCTCGGCCTCGGACAGGCGATCGAACGCCTCGAGGGTCACGCCTATGCCCCACCGGCGGCCACGGCTTGGCGCGGCTCGAGCAGGAGCCGCCCCGCGGGCGGCCCGGGGAACTCGTCGCCGGCCTCGCCGCGCGCGAACACCCGCACGCCGCGGACGAACGTGGCCCGCACCACCCCCGCCAGCCGGCGCCCGTCGTAGGGCGTGACCGGGTGGCGCTGATGGAGCCGCTCGCCGAGGACGCTCCACTCGGCGTTCGGATCCCAGACGACGAGATCGGCATCGGCGCCGACGGCGATGACGCCCTTGCGGCCCTTGAGCCCCGCCAGCCGCGCCGGGGCCTGGGCCATCCAGCGGGCGACGTCCCCGGGTGCCAGGCCGCGCGCGCGCGCGCCGGTCCACACCGCGCTCAGCGTCACCTCGAGCGAGGCGATGCCGCCCCAGGCGCTCATCAGGTCGCCGGTGTCGAGCCGCTTGAGCCCCGGCGGGCAGGGGGAATGGTCGCTGGCCACCAGGTCGATGACCCCGCCGCCCAGGCCGTCCCACAACGCCTCGCGGTTCTCGCGCTCGCGGATCGGCGGCGCGCACTTGTAGGGCGTGTCGCCGTCGGCGATCTCCTCGGCGGTGAAGGTGAGGTAGTGGGGGCAGGTCTCCACCGTGACCGGCAGGCCCCGCGCGCGCGCCCGCTGCAGCTCGGGCAGCGCCGCCTCCGTGGCCAGGTGGACGATGTGGACCGCGCATCCGGTCTCCTCAGCAAGCCCAAGCAACAGGCGCACCGCCTCCACCTCGGCGGCCGGCGGGCGCGAGGCCAGCCACGTGGCGTAGCGGCGCGGATCGCGGCCCTTGAGCGCGGCGGCGACGGCGGCGATCGGCCCGGGCAGCTCGGCGTGGGCCAGCAGCGGCAGGCCGAGGCGCGCCAGCACCGGCATCGCCTGGCGCAGGTCCGACTCCGCCAC
>VBPB01000339.1 GCA_005893365.1 Candidatus Eiseniibacteriota bacterium | reverse complement strand
CTCGAACTACTTCTACCGTAACGAGCAGGAATACAAGACGTTGCTGCAAGAATGCCGGAGGCAACAACCCTTCGACCTCGCCCCTTTCGTGATCTTCGGACTGAGAGGTTTCGCAACCGAACTCAAGGGAATCAACAACTTCATCAAGACCAGGCTCAATAGGGTGATCTACCGCCAGATGCTTGTGAGAGCCTCGAACAAGCGTGCCGGCAAGCGGCGCCGGGTCTTGAATCAACGCGAGTACCGCCTTCTCCTGTTTCTCGTCGACGCGACGGAGCCGACTGACCCATTCTCGGAGCAGCCGTCCCGAAGGCTCGCCTTGTCTGAGCTGACCCAAGCCTCGTATGTCGAGGCTGCCTACAGGTCAGTCACACCAAGAACGTTCTTGCGTGAGCTGACCCGACTCGGTGAAATGGGCTTCATCAGGTACACAATCGGGGAGCCTGGACAATCAGTCGTAGAGTTGGATTTCGAAGCGATCGGCCGCTACTAGCGCATGATGCTCGTTCCTTGTGACGAACCTCCGTACCATCGGTCGCGCCCCATGGACCCCAAGGCTCCGCCACCCACCTCGCCCGCGCCCGGCCGCCCGCTGCCGGCGCTGGGCTTCCTGTTGGCACTGCTCGGTCTCGCCGTCGTCGCGTTCCTTACGCTGCGCGCGCGCCCGCGCATCATCACCGGACTCCCCGAGGGCCCGGCCGCCCTCCAGATGCGGGCGACCCTGGCGAACCGCCTCAGCGTCGATACCGGGGGGCTGCGCCTGCAGGCCTCGCTCCTGGGCGACGACGGTGACGACGATGCCAGGCTCGCCAACGCCGCCGAGAGGGCGGTGCTCGCCGCGATCCGCGAGCGGCCCCGCGACCCCCGGCTGCACGCGGCGCTGGCGTTCGTGGAGCTGGCGGCGCACCAGTCCAAGGACGCGGAGCGGAGCTACCGCGAAGCCCTCGACCTCGCCCCCAGCTACGGCGAGGCCCGGCTCGGGCTGGGGATGACGCTGGCATTGCGGGCTCAGGACGAGCGGGACGCGGGGCGGCAGCGCGGGCTCGAGCTCAAGGCGATCTCGCAGTTCGCCTCGGTGCCCGAGGCGGACCCCTGCTACGCCGCCGCGCTCTACGACCGCGTGCTGCTGCTGGCGCGCGTCGGCCGCGCCGAGGAGGCGCGCCACTGGGCCAAGGCCTACCTCGCCCGCGATCCGGGGAGCGCCTGGGCCATCACGGTGATGCGCGAGGTCCCGGGGGCCAAGGAGTAGGTCCGGCGGTCCCGCCGCGATCCAGGCCGCGGCGCCCGGCGACCCGTGACCGCCCGACCCTTGGTCCGCGCGCCGGCGGCGTCAAAGGCGACGCGCCGGCGCGCGGGGTGACGCGGGGTCTGCCAACCCCGCCTGGTCCAGGTTATCGGGCGTCGGTGTCCGAGCGGCGCGGTCCGCGCGGAAGCGGGCGCGCCACGGCGAGCAGCGGCACCTCGAAGTCTCGCTCGGCGCCCGCGGCGACCACGCCGCTCGCGACACCCACCCCGGTGCTGCCTTCGTATCCGGCGGCCCACTCGTGACTGATGCCGCCCTCGCAATCGGGGCAGGCGACCGTCGCGTAGGTCTCGAGCACGAAGTCGAGCCGGCCGTCGTCATCGCCGATGGCCGTGAGCGGGACCGCCACCACGAATCTTCGGGCCGTCGTGGTCACCCGCGCCGCGCCGCTCTGGGGTCCCCAGCCGCCCGGGTCGGTGCTCTCGGGCACCACGCGGCGCACCACGTACGTTCCGTCGCCGAGCGGCTCGCCGCCGCGGACGAGGTAGTCGATGCCCCGCCAGGAGTAGCCGGTCTCGGCCTGGTCGGTGTTCATGAGGAGCTGGAGCATCCATCCGCCCGGATGCGTGGGGTCGTAGGGTGTGGCCGGCCCCGAGGCGCTGGGTCCCAGCGCGCCATAGAGGTAGAGACTGTCGCCGCGCACCTTGGAGTGAAGCCCGGCGACCGCCGGCACGGGGCTCGGGACGTCCCACGACGTGGGCTCGTGGTCGCCACCCGCTCCCGGAGCCACGGCCGCCTGGCGTGGGGACACCGGCAGGCTGCGGCAGGAGGTCATCAGGAACACCATCGCAAAGGCGAGGGTGAGGATGGGCAGCGGGACCGAGACTGGGCGCGGCATCGGGGGGACGTCTCCTTGCGAATGAATGTCGGGCCGCCCCTCACGCCCGGCCCGCGACTGGGGCCGGGCAGAGGAACGACCGCAGCCCCGTACGGCAAGAGGTGCGCCATGCGGATTCGCCGCCGCGCCGAGCCGCGCGAGTGCGTGTCGATGCGCGGGTTCCGGGATGGAGGGCTGTCGGGGCGCCGCGGCGCCGGGGCGCGCGGGGGCAAGAAGTGTCGTCCGGGGCTTACAACCGCGTGTGTATGATGGGGCCACGATGGCGGACGAAACGCAGGCCACCCAGCCGATCGACCCCGGCGTGCGCATCGGGCACGCGCACCTCAAAGTGTCGGATCTCGAGCGCTCGCTGGCGTTCTACTGTGGCGTGCTCGGGTTCGACCTGATGCAGCGGCTGCCGCAGATGGCGTTCCTCTCGGCCGGCGGCTATCACCACCACCTTGCCCTCAACACCTGGGAGAGCCGCGGCGGCGCGCCGCCCCCGCGCGGCACCACCGGCCTCTACCACGTGGCCATCCTCTACCCCAGCCGGGCGGCACTCGGGGACGCGCTCCGCCGGCTCCGCGACGCCGGCATCTACCTCCACGATCCGGACGGCAACGGCTTGGAGCTCTACCGCGACCGGCCCAAGGAGGAGTGGCCGCGCGACCCCCAGGGCCGGCTGACGATGATCAGCGAGCCGGTGGACCTCGAGGATCTGCTGCGGGAAGGGGCGCGCGGCGGCGGTCGGTGAGGACGCTCGTGATACAAGTGCGGATCGAATGACCGCACGGGAGCCCGAGAGCGGACCGTCCGAGCGTGTGCGGGCCGGCGGATCCGATCTGATCGCCATCGCCGGATGCGCGCTGCTTGCGGCCTGGGTCTTTCGGCGGGCGCTCTTCTCGTTCTTCTCGAGCCCCGACGACCTCTTCTATCTCGAGCAGGCCGTGGGGCTCCGGCCGACCCCGCTTGGCCCCTTCCGCTTCCTGTCGCAGGTGGTGTACTTCCGGGCGATGGTCGGGCTGGTCGGGTTGGACCCATTCCCGTTCCATGCCGTGTCGCTGCTCGTCCATATCGTCAATGCGGCCCTGGTGTATGCGCTCGCGCGCATGGCGGGAGCCAGGCGCATCGTCGCATGGCTGGGCGCGGTCCTGTTCGCCACATTCCCTTTGTCCGAGACCCTGCTATCCAGTGCGGTGGGGATCAATGACGAGGCGGCCTTGGCGCTGGCCCTCACCGCGCTGATCTGCCTTCGGAGGCCCGGCATCCGATGGCGCATCGCGGCATCGGTGTCGTTCGCCCTGGCGTTGGCCTCCAAGGAATCCGTCATCTTCCTTCCCGTCCTGGCGCTGTGGCTGCGGCCCGCCTCGATGCCGCTGGCGGTCGCGGCGCGCCGGGCCCGCCCGCTGTTCGCGATCAGCGCGGTCGTTGCCATGCTCTTCATCCTGCTTAGGCCGGCCGGTCTCGCTCCTGGCGGCGAGGCCTACGCCATCCATTTCGGAAGCAACCTGTTCCACGATCTCATGACCTACCTCTCCTGGTCTGTCGATCTGGTCCGCCCGCTGCCTGACCTCGTGAGCTCGATCGATCCCACCGCCTGGCGGGTGGGCATCTGGGTCGTCGCCGCGATCGTCCTTTGCCGGTGGCGCTGGGGGGCTCAGGAGCCTGCGATCCGCCTCGGCCTGGTCTGGGGGATCCTGGGGCTCCTGCCCGTCCTGCCGTTGAGGTTCCAGACCTATCGGCACTATCTCTACCCGGCCGTCCCGGGGCTCGCGTTGATCGTCGCGGGCGCACTCGTCCAGAGCCTCATGCTCCTGGGGAGGCTGCCGCGCCCCGGCGACACCGCGGTCGACCGGAGGGTCCGCCCACGGCTGGTCGTGACGCTGGTGGTCCTGGCGGTCCTGGCCTACGCCCTGCGGGCCGACCATCTGATCGCGGCGCGCTTGGCCCTGCGTATGCCGGGCAGTCAACTCGCCCTCGACCCGGTCGAGCGCCGGCGGGAAGTGGCCGTGAGAGCCCTCGCCTCGCTTCACCAGCACCTGGGACCCGACCATGCCGCCGTCGCCGTGTATTCCCCGTCTGGGATGGGTCGCGTTTTCAGCGCTCGTACCGGACAGGAATACCCAGGGATCCCGGCAGGGCGCCACAGCTACGACCTGCTCGCGGCAGTCACCGACTCGGGCAGGGTGTTCCGGCTCTTCCTGCCGCAGATCGACTCCGTTGCCTTCCTCGATCGCTGGTCGTGCGCCGACACGAGCTTCACCTTGTTCCTGCCCTACTACGATGGCGACCTCTTCGCGGCGGGCCGAGGGAGGAGGGCGCTGGCGGCCACCGGCCGATGGATGTTCGAACAGCGATGGTACCCGCAGGCGCGCGAGTACCTGGACAGCGTGCTCGTCGCCTACCCGGAGGATCGGGAGTTCCTGCTGCTTCGGGCGGGGGCGCTGCTCAAGATCGGCGAACGAGCCGCGGCCAGGGGCCAACTCGAGCACCTGATCCGACTCGCCCCGAACGATTCGGCCGCTTCCGTCGCTCGACGGGCGCTCGCGACCTGGGAGCGCTGAGGGACATCCTGGGCCTGCCGGCCTCAGCGCCTCCCCGCCGCCCGCGGGCGCGCGGCGGCGGCAAGGCGGTCGGGCCTCGGCGGCGGAGATCAGCGGCGGACCACTCCCGAGCGCGTCAGCCTCAGGCCCGCGCTCCCGCCGACGGCGAGCCCTGCCTCCCGCTGCGACGCACGAGCCACGCGGACACGAGGAGGACGATCAGGCCGATCGAGATGAAGTCCGACACCTTGTCGACCGGATCTGACAGTCCCGGCGCCACGACCGGCACGCCTTCACGAGCCGCTAGGGTCAGGAAACACAGGACCCAGCCGATCGTCGAGGGGATGCCTCTCCTGCCGAGGACACGCTCTCGGACCGTCATGCCCGCAGCCACCAGGCCGACGAGCGCGACGACGAGATCGAACCAGTGTCGAACGCTCATACTCTCCCTCCTTCTCCAACAGCGGTCGCAGACGCGCTGGCATACACCGAGGCGGGGGTTGGCCAGAGATTATCCCCGCACGGCCCCCGGGAACAACGGTGGTCTCCATCTGGGTGGCGCCCTGGCACTCGATGCTCGAGAGGCTGCCCGGCTCTCTCAACGCCCTCCCACCCGCTTGGCGCTATCCGCCTGCAGCGCCTCATAGCGGCCGATGTCGTCGAGCGCGCGCCGCGCCTCGCCGTTGCCCGGGTCCACGCGCAGAAGCCCGGTCGCCGCCTGCCTGGCCTCGGGCACGTCGCGCAGTCGCATCGAGACCGCCAGCATCCCGAGCCAGCCGAACGAGTTCGAGGGGTCCTTGGCCAGCAGCCGCCGGTAGGCGACCTGCGCGGTGCGCAGATCTTCCGCCATCGTGGCGGCGAGCGCCCATTCCTGGAGCACGCGCGGGCTGGGCGCGGTCTCGGCCGCGTGCGCGAACGCCGCCTCGGCGTCGGGGTAGCGCTCGAGCCGGAAGCTGCGAATGCCGAGGTAGTCCCAGGTCGTCCCGCGTTGCGCCTCGGGCCGGACCGGGGGCTCGAGCACGAACGCGCGCACGCGGTGGAGCCCGCGAACGGTGTCGGTGTGCACCGTGAGCCACTGGACCGCCGCCACCGCCACGCCCAGGGTCACCGCGACCGCCAGCCAGGCGAACCGGCGCGTCTCGCGCAGCGTCTCCCCCACGAGCCAGGCGGCGAGCAGCGAGATCGCGACCCCGGTGGCGGCGAAGTCGTCCCAGTCGCGGAAGAGCCCCTGCGCCGGGTGGACGAACAGCATGACGCCCGCGAACGGCAGCACCAGGGCGGCCAGCACCAGGGCTTCGGCGCCGAGCCCCTTGCGGCGCGCGATGCCCGGGGCGAGGGTGGCGAGCAGGAACGGGATCGCGAGCGCCAGCGGTGAGAGCATCAGCACCAGGCTCGCGAAGTCGAGCCCGCGCGTGCCGGCGAGCGCCGCCCCCAGCACGCCGCCCTGCGAGGCCACCTCGGGCGGGGCGAAGTGCACCGCGGCGTCGGTCTTGAGCACCGTGGTGGCGATGCGCGGGCCGACGAGCGCGAGGGCGGCGAGCGGCGGTGCCGAGGCGGCGAGGACGAGCGGCCGCCGCCACGCACCGCCCCGGCCGTGGCGCAGGAACCACAGCACCCAGACCAGCACCAGCGCCGGCAGCATCCCGAGCGCCGAGCGATGGAGCGCGATCGCGATCCCGACGGCGAGGCCGAGCCCCAGGAGCCCGCGCCCGCGCCGCAGCGCGGTGATGGCGCACACGCCGGCGACCGCCATCAGCACGCACAGCTCGGCGAACGCCTTGCTGAACCCGGTGAACATGCCGAGGTAGCCGCCGAACAGCACCATGGCCGCGGCGGCGAACGCCGCCCCCCCGCGCAGATCGAGGGCGCGCGCGAACGCCGCGGCCAGGGCGCCCAGTGCCCCCGCCTCGGCCACACCCAGGGCGCGCGCGGCGCCGTTGGCGCTCAGGAGATGGGCGGCGATGAGCTTGAGCGGCAGCGTGTAGTGCAGGAACACGTCGAGCGGCAGCGCTTGCGGGAACAGCACGCCCGGCTGCTCGACCACCTCGACGGTGCCCTGGCGCAGCAGGAAGTCGCCGACGAAGCGCACACGGTCGGGCAGGAGCCAGGCGAGCGCCGCCGCCCCGAGCGCCCACGCCACGGTCGCGCCCATGGGGTGGCGGGTGATCGCGTCGCCCCAGCGCGCCAGCCGCGGCGTCACGCGCCGGGCGAGCGGCGGCACCAGCGCCAGCGCCGCCACGAGCCAGAGTCCCCAGCCGAGCACGGGCGAGAGGAAGCGATGGAGGATGAGCGACCAGAGCCAGGTGCCCGACCCGACGCCGAGCGCCGCGCGCGTGGCGGCGAGTGCGACGA
>VBPB01000345.1 GCA_005893365.1 Candidatus Eiseniibacteriota bacterium | reverse complement strand
GGCGGGCGGCTCATCTACGTGGGCGCCGGCACCAGCGGGCGCCTCGGCGTCTTGGACGCCTCCGAGTGCCCGCCCACCTTCGGCTCGTACCCCGAGATGGTGCAGGGCGTCATGGCCGGCGGCCTGGAGGCGCTGGTGCGGGCGGTCGAGGGCGCCGAGGATCGCGAGGCCGAGGGTGTCGAGGCGATCGAAGAGCGCAAGGTGGGTCCCAAGGACACGGTCATCGGGCTCGCTGCCAGCCGCCGCACGCCGTTCGTCGTCGCGGCGCTCGGCAGCGCGCGGCGGCTCGAGGCGCGCACGGCCTACGTGACCTGCACGCCGCGTTCGGAGTTCACGCTGGACGTGGACGTGGCCATCTGTCTCGAGGTCGGCCCGGAGGTCGTGATGGGCTCGACGCGCATGAAGGCGGGCACCGCGCAGAAGCTGGTGCTCAACATGATCACCACCGCGGCGTTCGTCCGCATGGGAAAGGTGTACGAGAACATGATGGTGGACCTGATGGCGACCAGCGAGAAGCTCGTGGAGCGGAGCCGGCGCACGGTGATGACCGTGGCCGGGGTGGACTACGAGACCGCCTCGGCGGCGATCGCCGCGGCGGGCAAGAGCGTCAAGACGGCCATCGTCATGCTCAAGCTCGGCTGCCCGCGCGCCGAGGCCGAGGCCCGGCTCGCCCGCGCCCACGGCTTCGTGCGTGCCGCGATCGAGGCCACCTCGTGAGCCGCGGCCTGCGACTCCTCGCGGGGGCGGCCCTCTGCGCGCTGGTGGCCTGTGGCCCCTCGCAGAAGACCCAGACCATCGTCTTCTGGCAGTTCTGGGCGCCGGAGGTGGTGACGCCGCTGCTCCAAGGCTTCGAGAAGGAGCACCCGGGCTGGAAGGTGCAGATGGAGCAGCTCACCTGGCAGAGCGGCCTCGAGAAGATCACCGCCGCGGTCGCCTCGGGGAACGTGCCCGACCTGTGCGAGATCGGCTCGACCTGGATGCCGCGCCTGATGGCCTCGGGGCAGCTCGCCGACTGGACCGCGTCCGTCTCCGACCTGCAGCCCTCGCTGCGCGGCTGGGAGCTGTGCACGGTGGGCGGCCGCACCCGCGGCATCCCGTGGGTGATGGGCACGCGTGCGCTGTTCTACAACAAGACGCTGTTCGCCCGCGCCGGGCTGGACTCGACGCGCCCGCCCGAGACCTGGGAGGAGCTGCGCGACGCGGCGGCGGCCATCCAGAAGCTGGGCGGCGACGTGAAGGGCTTCGGTGTCCAGGCCGGGGAGCGCTACGTGCTGTTCAAGAAGTTCATGCCGTTCGCCTGGGGCAACGGCGGGCACATCCTCACCGACGACCTGACCGCCGCCGACTTCGACTCGCCCGCCAACGTGCAGGCCCTGGAGTTCTATCTCAGCCTGCGCAAGAGCGGGATGCTGGACCGCCAGGACATGCTCGACCGCGCCTTCAAGGAGGGCCGCCTGGGCCTCGAGGTCTCGGGGGCCTGGCTCTTCAAGTCGATCCCCAAGGACGCCCCCGGCCTGCGCTACGGCGTGGCGCTGGTGCCGAGCCCCGCGGCCGACCACGGCTTCCACGCCTCGTTCGCGGGCGGCGAGGTGCTGGTCGGCTTCTCGGCCGCCAAGCAGCCCCAGGCTGCGTTCGAGCTGGCGCGCTACCTGGCGAGGCCCGAGAACGCGCGCGCGCTGGCCGCCGCGGCGATGAGCGTCCAGCCCGCGACCGTGGGGGCCGACACCGCGGCTTACTATCGCGAGCGCCCCGACCAGCAGCTGATGATCCGCCAGTTCGAGACCGCGGTCCCGACCCCCAATCACCCGGCGTGGGTGGACATGGAGGCCGCGATCGAGGACGAGGTCGAGCAGGCGCTCTACGACAAGAAGACCGCGGCCCAGGCGGTCTCGGACGCGCAGCGACGCCTGGCCGAGCTGGTGGCGAAGAAGTAGCCGATGGCGGAGACGACGCGGGGAGCCCGCGGCCGGCGGAGGGCGGGGGCCACCTCGTGGCTGTTCCTGTCGCCGTGGGTGGTCGCCTTCGCGCTGTTCGGGCTCTACCCGTTCGCCTTCTCGCTCGCGGCGTCGTTCACCGACTACTCGCCCATCCGCGGGGGCGGCACGCGCTTCGTGGGGCTCGCGAACTACGCCCGGGCGCTCGCCGACCCCGCCTTCTGGTCCGCGCTCGGCAACACCGGCGTGTTCGTGTTCGGCACCATCCCGTTCACGACCGCCCTGGCGCTCGGGCTGGCACTGGCGGTGCAGCCCGCGTTCCGGGGGCGCACGGTCTTCCGGGTCGGCTTCTTCGTGCCGAGCGTCGTCTCGGTGGTCGTGCTCTCGCTCGTCTTCAAGGGCCTCTACGCGCCCGACGGGGCGCTCAACGGGCTGCTACGCTCGCTCCATCTGCCGGCGCCGGCGTGGCTGCTCGACCCGCGCACGGCGCTCCCGGCCATCATGGCCATGGACGTCTGGTCGGCGAGCGGCTACTACATGATCATCTTCCTCGCCGGCCTCGAGGCCATCCCGCGCGAGCTCTACGACGCGGCACGCCTCGAGGGCGCCTCGCCCTGGACGCAGCTCGAGCGCATCACGCTGCCGCTGCTCAAGCCGACGCTGCTGTTCGTGCTCGTGGTCAACACGGTGCGGAGCCTCCAGATCTTCGCCGAGGTGTTCGTGATGACGCGCGGCGGGCCGCTCCACCGCACCACCACCGTGGTCTACTACCTCTACGAGGAGGCGTTCTACCGCTTCGACCTGGGCTACGCGAGTGCGGTCGCCTACCTGCTGTTCGCGGTGACGCTGGTGCTGGCCTGGCTCCAGATGCGCGCGGTGCGCCCGGCGGAGGCGCGATGAGCGCGGGCGCCCCCGGGATCGACGCGGCCGCCGCGACCGCCGCCCCGGCGCCGGCCTGGGGGCCGTCGCTCACGCGCTGGCTCTGGCTCGGGCCGCTGCTGCTCTCGATGCTGCTCCCGTTCGCGTGGATGGTGTCGATCTCGCTCGC
>VBPB01000071.1 GCA_005893365.1 Candidatus Eiseniibacteriota bacterium | reverse complement strand
AGGTCGCCGAAGAAGGAGCCCTTGGCGCCACCGAACGGGAAGTAGGCCATCGGTGCGGCCACGCCGATGTTCACGCCCAGCATGCTGGGCTCGACCCGGTAGCGGTACTCGCGCGCCCACTTGCCGCTGCTGGTGAAGATGCTGGTGGCGTTGCCCAGCTCGTGCTGGCGCACGATGGCGACCGCCTCGTCGAAGTCCTTCGCCCGCATGATGCACAGCACCGGTCCGAAGATCTCCTCGTGGCCGATGGTCATGGTGGGCTTGACCTCGTCGAAGATGGTCGGCCCGACGAAGTAGCCGTCGGGATGCTTCGGGTCCTTGAACCCGCGCCCGTCCAGGACCAGCTTGGCGCCCTCGGCGATGCCCTTCTCGATGTAGCCGAGCACCTTCTCGCGGTGCTGCTTGGTGATGACCGGGCCCATCGTGACGCCCGGCTCCTCGCCCGCGCCCACCTTGAGCTTCTTCGCCTCGGCGACCAGCTTGTCGCGGATGCCCTGGTAGGCGTCGCCGACCGCCAGCACCACGCTGTTGGCCAGGCAGCGCTCGCCGGCGCAGCCGAAGCACGACTCGGTCGAGATCGCGGCGGCGCGGTCCATGTCGGCGTCGGGCATCACGACCACGAAGTTCTTGGCCCCGCCCAGCGCCTGGACGCGCTTGCCCTTCTCGGCGCCGCGCTTGTAGACGTAGTGGGCCACCGGCGACGAGCCGACGAACGAGACGCCGGCGATGTCCTTGTGGTCGAGGATGCCGTCGACCGCGTCCTTGGCGCCGTGCACCAGGTTGACGACGCCCTCGGGGAAGCCGGCCTCGTGCATGATCTCGAACAGCCGCACCTGCGAGAGCGGCACGCGCTCGCTCGGCTTGACGATGAAGGTGTTGCCGCAGGCCACCGCGTAGGGCAGGAACCACATCGGCACCATCAGCGGGAAGTTGAACGGCGTGATGGCGGCGAACACGCCGAGCGGCTGGCGCACGGTGTGGCAGTCGATGCCGGCCGCGATGTCCTCGAGCGACGAGCCCTGCATGAGCTGCGGGATGGCGAGCGCGTTGTCGACGTTGTCGATGGCGCGGCGCACCGACGAGCGCGACTCGTCGATGGTCTTGCCGTGCTCGCGGGTGCACACCTGCGCCAAATCCTCGAAGTGGGCCTCGAGCAGGCCCTTGAGCTTGAAGAGCGGCTTGAGCCGGTGCACCGGCGGCGTGGCGCGCCAGGCGGGATAGGCCTTGACGGCGGCCTGCACGGCGCGGTCGACGTCGGCGGCCCCGCCGAGCGGCACGCGCGCGAGCAGCACGTCGTTGGCCGGGTTGCGAACCTCGCCGAAGGTCGTGGCGTCGGAGGCGATCCAGCGCCCGCCGATGTAGTTCTGGATGGTCCTGACGGCGGTGGTGGTCGCCGTCTCGTGGCCGTTGATGACGGCCTGCTCCCGCGGTGCGGACATGTCTCGTTACCTCCTCGAGGGACGTGAGCCAGAGGAAGTTCGTGCTCTCGGGCACCGTCGCTTCTGGCGATCTTGGCGATTGAGTGGCGCGGCCCGATCCGGGCAGTCCGCCATCAGGCTCCGAGGGTTCCCGGCAGCCCTGCACCGGGAGCCCGGAGGCCGCCCCCAAGATACACCCCCGGCGGGCGGGCGTGGAATCGCGAAGACCGCCCCGAGCGCGTTGGGGCGCCCGGCGGGCGATGGTAGACTGCCGGCAAATCGCTCATCATGGAGGCGCTCATTGGACCCGGCATGGCACGAGCATCTCGAGGCGCTCAAACGATTCAACACGTGGGAGGACGAGCAACTCCGCGGGTTGCGCGAGAGCTATGCGGACGCGCTCGCCTGGATGGCAGACGCCTGGGAGCTGGCGAGCCGGACGGACGCCTCGTGGTGTTCCGAGACCCGCGGCGACGAGCATGTCCGGCACCTCGTGAGACTCCATGCCTCGCTCCAGAAGGCACGCCTGCGACCATGAACAACCTCGAGGTCGCGCTCCTTGAGGTGGTGGGATTCCTGGAGGCTCGTCGGACCCGGTACATGGTCGTGGGAGGCTTCGCNNNNGACCTCACCGTCGAAGTATCCGACCCCGCGCTCGCGGGTTTCATCGAGGCCACGGCCCGCGAGTTTCGCCTCTCCGAACGTGAGCCGTTCGAGTTCGCCATCAGGAATCACCTCATCCGCCTGATGACGCGAGGCTCGGTGCCGGTGGATTTGATGCTCGGCGTACTGCCGTACCAGTCGGCAGCCATCGCTCGGGCCGTCGAGGTGCCGGTCGGACCCCGTACGGTGCGCTTCTGCACCCCGGAGGACCTCATCATCTACAAGCTCGCGTCCGGGCGCCCCCAAGACCACATCGACGTCGAGGGCGTGGTGCTGAGGCAGGCAGGGGCGCTCGACCGCACCTATCTCGAACCCCATCTTTACGATCTCGCCGCCGGCCTCGAGCGGCCCGAGATCCTCACGATCTACTCGGGCGCGTTGAAGAAGGCCGGGCTCCCCGAGCTTGGTCCCTGCAAGGGGACCGCATAGCCCATGGGTGAGACCCGCGTCGACCTGCACCACCTGCTGGAAGACCTGCGCGACGCCTATTCCGGCGCGCTCGAGGAGACCATCCTCACCGAGATCGTCGCCAACGCCCTCGACTCGGGGGCGAGCCTGGTGCGCATCCTCGCGGACCCGGCGCGGGCCGCCCTCACGGTCGTGGACGACGGCTCCGGCATGCAGCGGCGTGACCTC
The DNA here is from genome assembly GCA_005893365.1 of Candidatus Eiseniibacteriota bacterium. Classification (GTDB taxonomy): domain Bacteria; phylum Eisenbacteria; class RBG-16-71-46; order RBG-16-71-46; family RBG-16-71-46; genus WS-11. Next base: position 9,719 of record VBPB01000071.1, on the reverse strand, counting down.
GCCCGCTACCATGACATCGCCGCCAGCACCAAGACGCGCGGCGAGGGCATCGGCTTCGCCGGCGTGGGCATCAAGCTCGGGCTGTTGCTCAGCGAGCAGGTGCTGACCGAGACGCGGCGCGGCAAGAGCCACGTGGCGACCCGCTGGCACCTGGCCTCGCGTCACAAGGCGCCGTGGAAGTGGGTGCCGCCGCCGGGGCTGGTCGCCGAACGCGGCACCGCGGTGACGCTCGAGCTGACGAACCCGCTCTCGCCGCTGCTCGATGCCGGCTTCGTCGAGGGCACGCTGCGCCGGCACTACCAGCCCCTGCTGGAACCGGCGTTCGACGAGCTGCTGCTCGAGCACTACCGCCGCGGCGTGCGTTTCGAGGTCAACGGCCAGCCGCTGGAGCGCACGGGCGCGCCGGCCACCGAGCGTGCGCCGATGGCGGTGCGGCTCGGCCGCAAGCGCAAGCCCTCCGCGGTCGGCTACCTGGTGCGCGAGGCGATGCCCTTGCCCGAGGAGCACCGCGGGCTCGCGATCAGCACGCTCGGCAAGGTCATCAAGCGGGGCTGGGACTGGCTGGGGGTGACGCCGGCCACGCCTGACTCGATCGGGGGCGTCATCGAGATCCCGGCGCTCGCCGAGTGTCTGACGCTCAACAAGGCCGACTTCATCCGCACCGGGCCGCGCGGCGCGACCTACCTGGCCTATCGCAAGGCCGTGCAGGAGGCGGTGAGCCAGCAGCTCGCGCTCTGGGGCGACGCGCGCGACCATGCCGAGGAGACGAAGCGACGCGCGGCCCGTCCGGTCGAGCGGGACCTCGAGCGTGTGCTCGCCGACCTCGCGGAGGACTTCCCGCTGCTGGGGGCGCTCGTCGAACGCCATCGCGGCGGGCAGCGCAAGCTCCCGATCGGCCGCCCGGGAGGAGCATCCGATGCGCACGCGCTGATCGCCGAGGCCGTGAGGGCGCAGGCGGAGGCCCAGGTCGGCGTGGCCGAAGCGCCCGAGACGCCCGCCGCGGCGGTCACCGAGCCCACTGCCGCAGCCACGCGCGAAGCGGGTGCGGCGTCCCCCGACACGGCAGGACTTCCCGGCGAATCGGGACCGCGCCGGCCGACTCGCTATGGGCTGGCGATCCAGTTCGAGGCCCGCCCGGGCGAGCCCGAGATCGGCCGGCTGGTCGAGTCCACGGTCTGGATCAACGAGTCCCACCCGGCTTACCGCCGCGCCGTCGCCTCGCGCTCCGAGGGTTACCACCTGGCGCTGGCGGTGGCACTGGCGCTGGCGCCGCTCGCCGCCGAGCCGGCCCACGAGCACGCCTTCGTGCTGGCATTCCTCGAACACTGGGGGACGGCGTTGGAGACGGACGGCAGGCGCGGGCGGTTACGCAACCCTGCGCCCCGGCGCCTGATCGGGACCTGAATCAGCGCACCGCGCGCCGCACGTCCCGGAACACCTCCGCCATGTGCTTCCACGCCAGCCGTGCCCCGGTCCGCCCGAGCCGCCCGATCGGCACCCACTCGGCGCTCGCGGCGTCGTCGCCCGCGCGAGGAACGCCCCGCCGCCAGCGCGCGAGGTAGTAGAAGCCGATGATCGGGAAGAATCCGAAGCCGCGGATGAAATAGCGGTCCCAGTAGCGGCCCAGGAAACGGATCGGACCGACCGTGAGCCCGGTCTCCTCGCGCAGCTCGCGGCGCGCGGCGTCCTCCGTCCACTCGCCGGCGTCCACGAATCCGCCCGGCAGGTCGAGGTAGCCGCGCCGCGGCGGATGGGCGCGTCGCAGCAGGAGCACCGCGCGCTCCTTGAGCACGATCATCCCGGCGGTGATGCGCGGGTAATCGTAGATGCGGTAGAGGCACCGCGGACACCAGAGCCGCCGAGGCTTCCCGCGCGGCGTGCGCCGGACCGGCGTCCCGCAGACCACGCACGGGAACCCGCCCGTAGGCCGGCGCGCCGTCCGGCGGCCCGACGACGCGCCGGTGCCGCGTCGGGCGTCCCCCGCAGCGGCGCGCGCCTTCATTCGCCGAACACCGCCACCACCGCCGGCAGCGGCACGCTCGCCCCGGGAGCGCCGTGCGTGTCGGACTTGCCGTCCCAGCGGCCGAAGCTCGCGTAGTGGAATCGGCCCGCGCTCACGCACAGCTCGGCCTCGTAGCCGCCGTCCATCGCCATGGCGTGCGTCAGCCCGAGCGGTCCCTTCTGGAGCAGGCGCGCGAAGTCCCAGAGCGTGTAGCCGCCTTCGCTGGTGATGACCACCAGCCGGCCGTGCGTGTCCTCGGCGACCACGGTGCGGTTGGCGACCTGGTCGGTCTTGCGGATGCGAGGCGCCCCCTTGCCGTCGAAGAGCATGAACGACTGGGCCACCTCGCGCCATCCCGGGGCGGCCGGGTCGAGCGGCTGGCGGTCGAGGTCGAGCACGTGGGCGTCGAGACCGCCGCCGCGCGGCGAGGCCACCAGCGCCCCCTTGAACTGCGGGTGCAGCCGGCCGGAGACGCGCTCGCCGTCGCACACCAGCAGACCCATGTACGAGAGGTCGGGATAGTACTGGCCGGCGTTGAACACGCCGAGCGCACCGGTGCGGCGCTGCCACTCGACGATCGAGAGCGGCGTGCGGTCGGGCTCACGCGTGTAGTGGAGTACCCGCAGGCGCACGCGCGTGGGATCGAGGCGCAGCACGGCGATCTCGGAGGAGCCGCTCCGGCACCACGGGTCGCCGCGCAGGGTGACGAACTCCACGCCCGCGCGCAGCGTGCTCCAGTGCGGCCGCGTGCCGCCGCGGACGACCAGCAACGCCACGATGACCAGCGGGATCGGGACCAGCCAGAGGCGAACGGGTCGGCGGCGCGCCATGAGGGCGCGATTGTGGTCGCCACGCGCCCAGGCTGTCAAAGCAGGGCCACCCCACCGGTGGCACCACCCGACGCACCACTTGACGCACCACCCGTCGCACCACCTGATGCACTACCCGGCGCACCACCCGGCGGGCGCCGGAGCGCCTGCTGGATGAGCAGCAGCTCGGAGACGTTCTCGAGCGTCACCATGCCGACCAGGCGTCCCCCGCTCAGCACCGGGAGCGCCGGGCGCCGGCGCACGCGCATCCGCTGCAGCACGTGCTCGAGCGGCTCGGCCGCGTCGGCCACCTCACCATGCGGCGCGATCGCCTCGCCCACCCGGCCCGCCGGCCCCAGGCGCTGCAACGCCACGAGTAGCTCGGCGCGCGTGAGCAGCCCGACCGGGACCTCGCCCGCCAGCACCGGGAAGTCCTGCTGGCTGCCGGTCATCAGCAGATCGACCGCGCGTTGCAGCGGGTCGTGCGCGTCGAGCGCGTCGAACTGCGTGATCATCGCCGCGCGCACCGGCAGGCCGGTGAGCGAGGCGCGGGTGCGGACGATGGCGTGCTCCTCGCCCGCGGCGAGGAAGATGAGCAGGCCGACCAATAGCAGATTTGCATTGTAGAAGAGGCCGACCACGCCGAACACCAGGGCGAAGCCCTGGCCGATGCGGGCGGCGATGCGCGTGGCCTGCACGTACGAGAGCTTCATCGCCAGCAGTGCGCGCAGCACGCGGCCGCCGTCCATCGGGAAGGCCGGGATGAGGTTGAAGGCCAGCATCACCAGGTTGATGGCCAGCAGCGACTCGGCGAGCCCGCCGCCGAGCAGGGTGTCGGTGAACGGGCCACCGAGGCGGCCCAGGCGGCCCAGCACCACCCCGAGCACTGCCGCGATCGCCACGTTCACGGCCGGCCCGGCGAGCGCCACGACGATCTCCTGCGCGGGCTTGTCGGGCATGCGCTCGAGCCGCGCCAGCCCGCCGATCGGCAGCAGGATGATGTCGCGCGTCCGGATGCCGTAGCGGCGCGCCGCCAGCGCGTGGCCCAACTCGTGCAGCAGCACGCAGCCGAACACCATCAGGATGAGCGCGAGGCTGGCGAGCGCGTTCCCGGGGCGGCCGCTGAACAGGCCCTGCGTCACCACGATCCAGCCCACGAACAGCAGGAAGGTGACGTGCAGCTCCACCCGGATGCCGGCGATGGAGCCGATGCGGAACGACCAGCGCATCAGCCCCGGCCCGGTGCGGGTGCGGCGACGGACGCCCAGTCCATGGCATCTCCTTGCGGCGCTTGGGTCCGGATGAGTTGGGAGCGGACGGAGTCTCCCACACGGTGCGGCACCGGCCAAACCCCGGCCGCCTCGCCCGGCGCGGGTGCAGCGGCCGCCGCGGTCGCGGCCGCCCCGAGGGGCGACCGAGCGCGCTTGACGCGGTCGCCGTACCGGTATCCCATGCCCGGCGATGCCGACCCTCGACCCCAAAGCCGTCCCTGCGATCGCCCGATGAGGCGCCCGCTCTCGACCCGCCGGCTGCGGGTGGCCTGGATCGTGGCCGTGGCGGCCGATCTCCTCCAGATCATCCTCTTCCCCATCCTCGCCGAAGGGCTCGCCTCCCCCCTCGACGTGGGCCTGGACGCGCTCGTGTTCGCGATCCTGTGTCTGGTGATCGGCCCCCACTGGGCGTTCGCGCCGAGCGTCATCGCCGAGGTCGTCCCCGGGCTCGACCTGGCCCCGACCTGGGTCGTGGCGGTCTGGATCGCCACGCGCGGGCGCCGCGGCGACCGCGGCGGGCCGCCGGAGCCGCGGCACGCCGATCCGGGACAAGAGATCCGCCCCGGCCGCTGACACGCAGACCGTCGCCGCGGCCGGAGGTTTGATGACGCTATACATGGTCCGTCGAGCTTGGCAGGCCACCCACACCCGATGAATCCCTGAACGACGTCCAAGAGGAATATCGTTCGCGTTTCCGATTGCATCGGCTGATATTCCACCGGTATCATCCCTTCCGCTGGCCGTCCCAGCCGGAGGGGCTCAGTGCCTCCGCAATCGCCGGCCCATGCGGGTATCCGGTTGCTCCCAATCACCCTTTTCTCATTCCGGACGCCTTCATTGCCGCCGATGTGAATCGTCCTCGTTCCTGTCGTAGCAGTCCTGTCGCGTACGGCAATCGGAGGGCATCATGCGCAAGTTGACTGGTGGCGAGCTGCTGAAGGTCTACGGTGGCGGGGGATCCACGGGCGGTGGCAAGGGTGGCTCGTCCCACCACGGCAGCAGCGGCAAGGGCAGCCACAAGGGCAGCAGCGGCAAGGGCAGCCACAAGGGCAGCAAAGGCAAGGGCAGCCACAAGGGCAGCAAGGGCAAGGGCAGCCACAAGGGCAGCAGCGGCAAGAAGTAGCTGTCGCGCCGCGTGTTGCGTTGGCGTGGCGTCGGCGGGCTCTGATGCTCGCCGGCCGCTCGCCTCGCCCTTACGCGCGCTGATGTGTCAGGATGCCCCGGCCTTCGGGTCGGGGCATTCTGCTGCCCCGAAGACGCTGTCGAACCAGGTGTTTGCGGCCGATAACCCTTCCCGCCGCGGCTCGCGGATCATCGGCCGCCCAAACCGGTCCCAAGGAGACGTCGACCGATGAACCCGAGCCCGCCTGCCGGAGCGCGATCGGATGAACCGGTCACCCACGAGGAGGTGTGGCTGCTCGGGCAGCCGCCCCTCGGTGACTACCTGAGCTTCGTCAAGGACCGGGCGATCGGCGGAGCGCAGGAGAGCCCGGCGGCCCTGACCGACGAGTGGCGGCGCGCCAACGACTACTACCAGGAGTTGGAGGATACCGAGCTCGGCATCGCCGACCAGGCCGGGCGGCGCGACCTGGACCCCCGGCTGGCGCCGCTTGCGGCCGAGGTCATGGCGCATCCCTACTGCCGCCGGACGTTCGACACGCTGCCGACCACCATCGAGATGGTCGAGGTCGAGAAGCTCATCGTCTGCCAGCGCTCGGTCACCTGGACCTTCGTCGAGCGCGTGAAGACCGGGCTGGGCCACGATCCCGATCCGGAAGCCCTGTTCCGCTTCTGCCTCCCGTTGGACGACCGGGAGCAGCCGGTCCAGGTCCGGCGCGAAGGCTCGCGTCGCTACGTGTTCCGCTCGGAGTCCATGGACCTCCGCTACCACGGGACCACGCTGTTCCGTCCCGACCAGATCGCGGACCACGAGGCGTTCGGACCCATGGCGGGCATCGTGGGCGTGGTGGTGGGATTCGGCTCCAACTTCCTCAACGTCATTCGGGCCGACCATCGCATGGTCCTGCACAATGGCTATCATCGCGCCTGTGCGCTCCTGGCGCTGGGGATCCAGTACGCGCCCGCGATCGTCCAGACCGTCTCGCGCGGGGAAGAGTTGGAGATCACCGCCAAGGACTCGGTCTCCAAGGACCCCGACTTCTACTTCCGCTCCGCCCGGCCACCGCTGCTCAAGGACTTCCTCGATCCCCGGATCCGGCGCGCGCTCCGGATCCCCAGCATCTCCCGGGTGGTCGAGGTCACCTACGATGTGCGGGACTACGACGTGTCCGAGTAGCCAGCGCCGGCCGGGGCGCGCGCGGACCGGGGCCCGCCTTGGACGCGTCGCTCCGCTCGCGGAGGATCGGGTGCCATCATGAACCAGCCGCTGTTCAGACCGGAGGTCCTGGCCGAGCGCCAGACCCAGTGGCTCGGCACGGTGCTGCTGGCGCCCCGGCTCTCCTACCGCCTGTTCGCGACGTTCGCGGCGTTCGCGATCCTGGCGATGGTGGCGCTGCTGTTCGTGGGGACCTACACCCGCAAGGCCCACATCGTCGGCTGGCTGGTCCCGTCGCTGGGGCTGGTCCAGGTGTTCGCGCCGCAGACCGCGGTGGTCAGCAAGATCGCGGTGACCGAAGGCAGCGAGGTCCACAAGGGCGACCGGCTGCTGGTGCTCTCGACTGAGCTCCAGAGCTCGGCCCGCGGCGCCACCCAGAGCGCCATCGCCGGCCGGCTCGAAGCCCGGCGCTCGAGCCTCAGCGAAGGGCGCCAGGAGCTGGAGCGGCTCGGCGTCCAGCGCGAGCAGTCCCTGGCCGAGCGCCTGAGCGCGCTCGGCGTCCAGCTGGCCGAGCTGGACAGCTCGGTGGCGCTCCAGACCGAGCGGGTGCGGATCGCCCGCGATGCCGAGGCGAGGCAGCGGGAGATCCACGCGCGCGGCCTGATCTCGGACCGCGAGTTCCAGGCGGCGACCGAGGGCCGGCTCGACCAGGAGTCCCACCTCCGCGAGCTGACCCGGAGCCGGGCCGCGGCCAAGGGCGAATACCTCACGCTGCAGGGGGAGCTTCAAGATCAGCCGCTCCAGTCGCGGACGGACGTGGCCAACGTGGATCGCGAGATCGCCCAGGTGGAGCAGGACCTGGCCGAGGTGGAGTCCCGCCGCGAGATCATGATCCCCGCCCCGGAGTCGGGCACCGTCACCTCGATCCAGGCCGAGAACGGCGGGCGCGCCGACCCGAAGGTGCCGCTGATGACCCTGGTGCCGGCCGGATCGACGCTCGAGGCCCACCTGTTCAGTCCCAGCCGCTCGATCGGGTTCCTGCGGCCCGGGCAACGCGTGGTGCTCCAGTTCGAGGCCTACCCATCGCAGAAGTTCGGGACCTACGAAGGGGTGGTGACCAGCATCTCGCGCTCGTCCATCAACCCGGGCGAGCTGCCGACGCAGATCGCCGGCCTCACCCGCCTGACCGGCAGCAGCAGCGAGCCGGTCTATCGCATCACGGTCGGGCTCAAGCGCCAGAGCGTCTCCGTCTACGGGCGGGCGGTCCCGCTCCAGCCCGGCATGCTGCTCGAGGCCGACGTCCTGATCGAGCGGCGGCGGCTGGTCGACTGGATCCTCGACCCGGTGTACCGCATCACCCGGAGCCACGCGTCGTGAACCTCCGCGACTCGCTGGATCTGGGCTGGGGACGCCGGCTGCCGCTGGTGCTCCAGACCGAGGCGGCGGAATGCGGGCTCGCCTGCCTGGCGATGATCGCCTCGCACTACGGCCAGCCGTCCGACCTGGTCGAGCTGCGGCGCCGCTTCGGCATGTCGCTGCGCGGCGCCACGCTTCAGGACGTGGTGCGGATCGCCGACCAGATGGGCCTCGCCTCGCGGCCGCTCCGGCTCGAGCTGGACGAGCTGGGCATGCTCCGCACCCCGGCGATCCTCCACTGGGACCTCAATCACTTCGTGGTGCTCAAGTCGGCGAACAAGAGCGGCGTGGTGGTGCACGATCCGGCCGTCGGCGTGCGGCGCCTGCCGCAGGCCGAGGTCTCCCGCCGCTTCACCGGCGTGGCGCTCGAGCTGACGCCGCTGCGCGGCTTCGAGTCGGCCGCCCCCGCGCCGCGGGTGCGCATGCGGGCGATGCTCGGCCACATCGTCGGGCTGCGCCGGTCGCTGGCCGAGCTGTTCGCGCTCGCCCTGTGCATCGAGGTGTTCGCGATCATCAGCCCGCTGTTCATGCAGTGGGTGGTCGATCACGCGCTGGTGACCGGCGATCGCGACCTGCTCGTGACCCTGGCGCTGGGGTTCACGCTGCTGCTGCTGATCCGGGTCTCGGTGTCGGCGATGCGGGGCTGGATGCTGATCGCGCTGGGGGCGATGCTCAAGGTCCAGGGACGCGCCAACCTGTTCACCCACCTGATCCGGCTGCCGGTCTCCTACTTCGAGACCCGCTACCTCGGCGACGTCATGTCGCGCTTCGGGTCCCAGGACACCATCCTCACCGCCATCAGCACCGACGTGGTCGAGACCATGCTGGACGGGTTGCTGGCCATCGTCACGCTGGTGGTGATGGTCATCTTCGCCCCATCGCTGGCAATGGTGGTCGTCCTGGGCTCGCTGCTCTATGCCGGGCTGCGCTGGATGTCGTTCACGCCCCTGCGCCAGGCCTCGGCCGAGTCGATCGTCTGGGCGGCGCGGCGCGACAGCCACTTCCTCGAGACCCTGCGCGGCATCCGGACCATCAAGCTGTTCAACGGCCAGGACAGCCGGCGCAGCCACTGGCTGAATCTGCTGGTGGAGACCACCAACCGGCAGCTCACCACCCAGAAGCTGCGCCTGGTCTTCCGCATCGTCAACTCGACCGTGATCGGCGGGCTCGCCATCCTGGTGGTGTGGATCGGCGCCCAGAAGGTCCTGGCCGGCACCTTCACGGTGGGCATGCTGCTCGCCTTCATCTCCTACAAGGACCAGTTCCTCGACCGGGTGAGCGGGCTGATCGACAAGGGACTCGACCTCACCATGCTCCGGCTGCACGCGGACCGTCTCGCCGACCTGGCGCTCACCGTGCCCGAGCCCCGCGATTCGGGCATCGGTACTCCCTCCGCGCGGATCGGGGCCGCCGGCCTCGAGGTGCGGAACCTGCGCTACCGTTACAGCGACAACGATCCCTGGGTGCTCGACGGGGTCAGCTTCCGGGTCGAGGCCGGCGAATCGGTGGCGCTGGTCGGGCCCTCCGGCTGCGGCAAGACCACGCTGCTCAAGGTGATGGCCAGCCTGTTCAAGCCCAGCGAGGGCGAGCTGCTCGTCAACGGCACGCCGCTGCAGAGCCTGGGGATCGAGGCCTACCGGTCGATGATCGGCGTCGTGATGCAGGACGACCAGCTGTTCGCGGGATCGATCTCGGAGAACATCTGCTTCTTCGCCGAGCGGCCGGACCAGACGCGCGTCGAGACCTGCGCGCGCCAGGCCTCGGTCCACGACGAGATCTCGGCGATGCCGATGGGATACGGCACGCTCATCGGCGACATGGGGACGGTGCTCTCCGGCGGGCAGAAGCAGCGCCTCCTGATCGCCCGGGCGCTCTACACCCAGCCGGCCGTGCTGCTGCTGGACGAGGCGACCAGCCACCTGGACTTGGCACGCGAGAAGGACGTC
>VBPB01000343.1 GCA_005893365.1 Candidatus Eiseniibacteriota bacterium | reverse complement strand
GAGCGCATCGTCGAGTACCTGGCGGTCCTCAAGCTGACCGGCAAGAACAAGGGCCCGATCCTCTGCCTGGTGGGGCCGCCCGGCGTGGGCAAGACCTCGCTCGGCAAGTCCATCGCCCGAGCGCTGGGCCGGCGCTTCGTGCGCATGTCGCTGGGCGGCGTGCGCGACGAGGCCGAGATCCGCGGCCACCGGCGCACCTACATCGGCTCGCTGCCGGGCCGCATCATCCAGAGCCTCAAGAAGGCGGGCAGCAAGAACCCCGTGTTCCTGCTCGACGAGGTGGACAAGCTGGGTGCGGACTACCGCGGCGATCCGGCGGCCGCCCTGCTCGAGGTGCTGGATCCCGAGCAGAACCACACCTTCCACGACCACTACCTGGAGGTCGACTTCGACCTGAGCCAGGTGATGTTCATCTGCACCGCCAACTCGCTCTACAACATCCCCCCGGCGCTCGCCGACCGCATGGAGATCATCCGGCTGCCCGGGTACCTCGAGTCGGACAAGATCGAGATCGCGCGCACGTTCCTGGTCCCCAAGCAGATCAAGGCCGCGGGCCTCGCGCCCGGCGACCTGCGCGTCGGCGTGCCGGCGCTGCGGGCGCTGGTGAACCGGTACACGCGCGAGGCGGGGGTGCGGAGCCTCGAGCGCGAGATCGCCGGCCTGTGCCGCAAGGTGGCGAAGAAGAAGGCCGCCGGGGAGGCCCACCGCCCGGTGACCGTCACGCCCGCCAACCTGCACCGCTACTTGGGCCCGACGCGGTTCCTGGAGACGGCGGTCGAGCGCCGCGAGCGCGTCGGCCTGGCCACCGGCCTCGCCTGGACCGAGGTCGGGGGGGAGGTGCTGGCGATCGAGGTGAGCATCCTGCCCGGCAAGGGGGAGCTGCTGCTCACCGGCAAGCTCGGCGACGTCATGCGCGAGTCGGGCCAGGCCGCGCTCTCGTACGCGCGGGCCCGGGCCGGCCAACTCGGCCTGGACAAGTGGTTCTATCGCGACATCGACATCCACGTGCACATCCCGGAGGGCGCCAGCCCCAAGGACGGCCCCTCGGCGGGCATCACGATGTGCACGGCGCTGATCAGCGCCCTCACCGGCGTGCCGACCAAGGCGGACGTGGCGATGACCGGCGAGGTGACGCTGCGCGGCACCGTGCTGGCGATCGGCGGGCTCAACGAGAAGACCGTCGCCGCGCGCCGCGCCGGGATCAAGACGCTGCTGATCCCCAAGGCCAACGAGAAGGACCTGGCCGAGATCCCCGAGGACGTGCGCGAGAATCTCGAGTTCATCCTGGTCGAGACCATGGATCAGGTGCTGGAGCACGCGCTCGACCGGGCCCCCACCGGCGAGGCCCGGCCGGCCCCCGCGGCCGAGGCCGGCGAGGGCGACGCCGCCCGCTACGCCCACTGAGCGCCGGGAGCGCCCGGCCGCCGAGGCGCCCCACGGCGGGTCCGCCCGCGAGCTGACCCCTGTTCGGGCGCCACGCCCGGTCCTATGATGGATGCCGGTCCGGGCCGCAAGCCCGGCCCGCGGAGTCCTTCGGTGGAGCGTCCATGCCCCTCGCTGTCCCCGCCCTGAACCGCTCCGCCCCGCGCCCCTGGGCACTCGTGGCGCTCGCCACGCTGCTCGCGGCTTCACCCGCCGGCGCGACCGAGGTGTTCTTCGCCGGCGATTGCCTCGAGGCCTCGGACGCCTTGCGCGTCGGGACCGACACGGTGTCCTACCCGGGCGGCATCGGCATCCGCGCGCTGGTGTTCTCGAACCTCGCGCCGTGCTCGGCGCTGCCGGCCGTGGTCGGGAGCGACGCCGACGAGTATTACGGCGGCCAGGTCGACTTCGAGCTGTCCACCGACGGAGGCGTGACCTGGGGGCCGGCACACGCGCCCATCACGTTCCACGTCGGGTATCACTTCACCGGGCCCACCGGACCTGACACCCGGCGCTTCGAGACCGAGATGCTCCAGCTCGACCTCTCGGGGGGGACACTGCCCTACACACTGGCGTTCCGCGAGAGCCCGAGTCACGCCTCGAGCGGCGTCACCACGATCCGCGCGGTCCCGGGCGGGTTCATGATCGACAGCTTCTTCGACGTGTTCACCGAGATGAGCCCCGACGGCTCGATCTGGTATCCGGCGGGGCAGACCGAGCACTTGGCGCTCTCGTCCGAGCACGCGACCCCGGCCCGGGCGCTGAGCTGGGGGAAGATCAAGACGCTGTACCGGTAGGAGCACGCGCCCCGGGGCGCGTTGAGGGGCAACTATCTCTGGAGATAGTTGAACGCGGCGCGGCTCGACTGGCCGCGCGGCCAGTCGAGTTTGATGTTGCTCAACAGGCCCCGGGGCCTGTTGGGTGCGGCGCCTCGCGCATCCACTTGCGCCGGCGCAGGTCGGGCGGCGAATCACCTCCGGACAGGGCTTGTGGGAGAGGGGCGGCCGGGTGTAGCTTTTCCCGTGCGGAATGGCCTCATCGCCTGAGGATTCCCGCCGCGCCTCCTCGCCGTCGCGCCATGCCCTTCCTCCGTGGGAGGCCGCAATGTGCCGCAAGGCTGCTCTCTCGCTGTTGTTGGCCGGCGCGCTCCTATCGAGCCCTGCGGCCGCGGCCTGCCCGCCGCAGCATCTCAAGACCGTGGACAGAACACTCGCGGGTCTCGCTACGGACGCCGCCGGCAATGTCTACGCGGCGGACCCGGTGGCTGCCAAGGTCCGGGTGTTCAACGCCGACCTGGTGCTGTTGGGTTCCTGGGGCACGGACGGATTCCTACCGGGGCAGTTCGTCTACCCGTCGGGGGTCGCCGTGGATGCTCAGGGCTACGTCTACGTGACGGACTCGCGTCTGGGCGTCCAGAAGTTCACCAACACGGGCGCCTTCGTGACGGGATGGCAGGCCTTCCTCTGTCCCGGCGATCCTCCCCTCTACGAGTACCCGCGCCCGGCCGCGGTGGCGGTGGATGCGTCCGGGAACGTGTTCGTGACGGACCAATGCGAGGTGCACAAGTACTCGAGCAGCGGGGTACTCCTGCTCTCGATGGGCTCGTGTGGCACGGGCGAGGGGCAGTTCTCTCC
>VBPB01000342.1 GCA_005893365.1 Candidatus Eiseniibacteriota bacterium | reverse complement strand
TCCGTCGCGCCGTCTATCGGGTGGCGGAAGCGATGACCGTGTTCGGCGTGCTGACGGCCGGGCTCTTCCCGCTGCTGCACACCGGCCGGCCCTGGTTCGGCTACTGGCTGATCCCGTACCCCACCCAGCGGGGCCTGTGGCCCAACTTCCGCTCGCCGCTCGAGTGGGACGTGTTCGCCGTCACCACCTACCTCACGGTCTCGAGCATCTTCTTCATCGTCGGCATCATTCCCGACGCCGCGGCGCAGCGCGACCGCGCCAAGACCCGCCTGCACCGGCTGCTCGGGTTCCTGTTCTCGTTCGGCTGGCGGGGCGCCAACTACCAGTGGAAGCACTTCTACGGCGCGTACCTCTACTTCGCCGCCCTGGCGACCCCGCTGGTGCTCTCGGTGCACAGCGTCGTGTCGTGGGACTTCGCGATGGCCCAACTGCCGGGCTGGCACAGCACCATCTTCGCCCCCTACTTCGTCGCCGGCGCCATCTTCTCGGGCGTGGCGCTGGTCATCAACCTGCTCATCGGCATCCGCAAGGCCTACCGCCTCGAGCACATCGTCACCATCGACCACATCGAGAAGCTCTCGAAGCTGGTGTTGCTCACCTCGACCATCGTCGGCTACTCGTATCTGGTCGAGTTCTTCTGCGCCTGGTACGGGCCGAGCAAGTTCGAGCGCGACCTGTTCGCGTTCCGGTTCTTCGGCCATTACTGGTGGGCGTCGTGGACGATGTTCACCTGCAACGTCATCATCCCGCTGCTGCTGTGGTCGAAGAAGGTGCGCCGCAACATGCCGGTACTGTTCGTCATCATGCTGTTCGTGAACGTGGGGATGTGGTTCGAGCGCTTCGTCATCATCGTCACCTCGCTGGCGCGCTCGTTCGACCCCGCGGTCTGGGTGTTCTACAAGATGTCCTGGACCGAGGGCGCCATCACCGCCGGCGCGTTCGCGTGGTTCTTCATGTACTTCCTGCTCTTCATCCGGCTGCTGCCCGCCTTCTCGATCGCCGAGATCAAGGAGACGCTGCCGCCGCCGATGCGGAGGAAGCCCTCATGAGCCTGCTCAAGCCCGCTTTCGCTCTCATCGATGCGGTCATCGCCGGCCCACCGGCGACCTTCCGCGGGGTGATGGGCGTGTTCGCCTACGTGGACGACGTGGCCGGGGCCGTGCGCGCGCTGCGGCAACTGGGCCACAAGGACCTGCGCGTGTACTCGCCGGTGCCCTACCACGACATCGAGCGGGCACTCGAGCAGGGGCCCTCGATCGTACGCTGGGTGACGCTGGTCGGCGGCGTGTGCGGCATCACCGGTGGGTTCGCGCTGTGCATCTACTCGGTCACCTCGTGGCCGATGGTCACCGGCGGCAAGGAGCTGGTGTCGCTGCCTCCGTTCATGACGATCGGCTACGAATCCATGATCCTGCTGGGCGGGATCTCCAACCTGCTGGGCATGCTCGCCCTGGCGCGGCTGCCGGAGCTCAAGCCGAGCGCGCCCTACGACCCGCGCTTCACCGAGGACAAGATCGGCGTCTGGGTGCCGTGCGTCGGCGAGGCGGCGCAGAAGGTGCAGGAGATGCTGCGCGGCCACGGCGCCGAGGAGGTGGCCCTCCATGCTTAAGGGCACCCTGGCGGTGGTCGCCCTCGCGATCCTGACCATGTTCGGGGTGCCCAGCGTGCGGCACGGCGCGCGCGACCTCAAGAACTCGTGGACCCGATGGTCCTACTTCCCGATCCGCGACATGCGGCGGTCGGTGGCGCTCCAGCCCCAGAAGGTCGTCTACCGGCTGCCCGACGACGCGAGCGTTCCCACCATCGGCAAGGAGGTGGAGCTGGACCGGGACGTGGCGGCCGAGAAGCTCCACAACCCGATCCCGTCCTCCGACGCCTCGATCGCCCGCGGCGACTCGCTGTTCCACAAGCTGTGCGTGCCCTGCCACGGCCGCTCGATGGCCGGCGACGGCCCGGTGGCGGCGCAGTTCATGACGCCGCCCGATCTCCTGGCCCAGCAGACGCGTGAGCGCAAGGACGGGTTCATCTACACGTACATCCGCCATGGCGGCGTGGTCATGCCGAGCTACGGCTTCCAGGTGAGTGCCGAGGAGGCGTGGCACCTCGTCAACTTCATCCGCCACCAGCAGAAGATGAGTCCTCGGTGAGCCACGCCCACACGCCGCTGCCCGCCTCGGAGCGCGAGGCGGTCCTCAAGGACATCGCCGGCCGCCTGCCGGTCCGGCCCAACCCGCGCCGGCGCCGTATCTGGGCGGCGTTCATGGCGATCGGCCTCGCCACGTTCGTGTGGCTGCTGTTCACCGAGCCGCAGCGCGCCTGGGGCAGCTGGGCGATCAACTGCCTCTACTGGATGGGCATCGCCCAGGGAGCGGTGGTGCTGGCCTGCGCCATCCGGCTCGGCAACGGCCGCTGGGGCGGGCCGGTCATGCGCATGGCCGAGGCGCTCTCGTCCTACCTGCCGTACGGCGTGGCCGCCCTGCTGGTGCTGATGATCGCCGGGGCCAAGACCTACCTGCCGTGG
>VBPB01000341.1 GCA_005893365.1 Candidatus Eiseniibacteriota bacterium | reverse complement strand
CCTGGGGCAGGGGCTGCTCCTCTACCTCACCCGCGACCTGGTGCGCACCTCGCTGCGCAGCGACGCGCACCTGCTCAAGGATCACGTGGCGGCCGAGCTCAAATCGGACTACGAGCGGCTGAGCGACGGCTGGCGCGGCGACCAGGCGGAGGCCGACTGGCAGCGCCACCGGCTCTCGCAGCGCGCCCCGGCGATCATCGTCGTCTATGCGATCACCTACACCGGGCTGGCCTGGGACTACATCATGTCGCTCACGCCCGAGTGGGCGAGCACGCTGTTCGGCTGGTGGTTCTTCATGGGCGCGTTCCTCTCGGGCATCGCGATGACCGCCCTGCTCATCACGCGGCTCCGGGCGCGCTACCAGCTCGACCGCTACATCACGCCCGCCCACATGTGGGACCTGGGCAAGATCGCCTTCGGCTTCA
>VBPB01000070.1 GCA_005893365.1 Candidatus Eiseniibacteriota bacterium | reverse complement strand
TTGAGAGCCCTGCTGGCCGAGCGGGAGTTGGGGCTGACGCTGACCGACGACGCGCGGGAGGTGCTGGCGGAAGAAGGCTACGACCCGCATCTCGGCGCGCGGCCGCTCAAGCGCACCATCCAGCGAAGGCTCCAGAATCCGCTGGCGATGAAGCTGCTGGCGGGCGAGTTCAAGCCCGGGCAGACGGTGGAGGTGCGGGTCGAGAAGGGCGAGTTCGTCATGAGTCCGGCGGCGCGCAAGGCGGCGGCGACGGGGGCGCGGGGGTAGCGGAGGCGAGTCGACACGCTCTGCCACGCGCAGGCGCCGCTCAGCCACCTACGGCGTGAAGAGCCGTGCCGCAAGGTCCTGAGCGCCGGCGGGGCGACGGCAAGCCGCGGTGGGCGCGGCGGCTGACAAGTCCTTGAACCCCGGCGGGACTTGGCACCGATCGACGGGGATCGCGAACGCGAGCCCGGCCACGCGGGCGCCCGCTTCGCCCGACCTGGCCGGAAAACGGTTGCGCTGCCGGACCCCTCCGGGCTATAAATCCAACTGCGCATGGGGCACTCGCGCGCGCTCACGCATCCACGGGCAGACCGCCGGGGCAGCGCGGGTTCACTGGAGTCGGTTGCAGGCCGCACGCCCCCCGTCGCGGATCGCACCGCTCGACGCCGGGGCAATCGTTCGGTCCATGACGACGAGACCGGCCACACGCACCGCTTCGAACCATCCCTCCGAGGCATAGAACCTGCAAGTCCGCGCCGGAATCGCGTTTCGAAGGCACCAGGCGAACCTCCCGAGAACCTGGGGAGTCCCCATGTCCCCGCAGCCCAGCCTCCAGGCGTCCGCTCGCGCACGGAGCATGCGCGCGACGCTGGTTTCGCTCCTCGTCCTGTGCGCGGGTCACGAGGCCGCGCACGCGGCCGCACGCTACGTCGCGCCCGGCGGCAGCGACGCCAATTCCGGCGCTTCCCCCGCGAGCGCGTGGGCGACGATCGCGAAGGCCAACGCCAGCCTGCAGCCGGGCGATGTCTGCCACGTCGCCGCGGGCGGCTACAGCAACTCGATCAACCCGGCCCGCGATGGGACGGCCTCGGCGCGCATCACGTTCATCGGCGATCCGGGCGACCCCAGCAGCGTCGTCGTGCCCAGCGTCTCGCTGAGCAGGTCGTACATCACCGTGAAGGGATTCCGCGCCGACAATGGGACGGATCTGAGCGTCCCCGGGCGGTTCGACTCGGTGGCCTTCTGCCGGCTCGGGTCCGTGAGCTTCAGGGCCGGCAAGGACTGCATGGTGGCCCACAACACGGTGGCGGGACGGGTGGGCTTCTACGCGAACGGGGCGATGGGCTGCTACAACAAGCTGGTGCTGGACCCGGCGTGCTACGCGAACAGCGAGCGGGACACGCTGCGCGCGAACGTCATCGACCTCGGCTCCATCGGTCCGGGCGACAAGGCCTGGGCGATGTGGGCCTGGACCCAGGAGTGCGTGGTCGACTCGAACCGGGTCTCCGCGGTCTTCGACAGGACCGGGTCCACGAGCGGGGACGAGAGCTTCTTCTTCATCACCTTCCACACCTATCACAATCACTTCCGCGACAATCGGTGGACCGTCGAGGCCGCCACGCCCCCCGCCTGCGCCAACTGTAACTGGGACGCGTTCCGGCAGCGGGACTCCTCGTATGCGAACACCTGGGAGCGGGACACGATGCGGATCGGCCTCAACAGCGCGGCGCCCATCCGCTTCGAGTTCACGGCCCAGAGCGACTACAACGGGTACAACAAGTTCAACCGCTGGACCGATTGCCTGCTGCAGGCGCGTGGCAGCTTCTGGTCCCAGGCCGAATTCGACGAGACCACGATCGAGAACTCCGTCATCATGTCCTCCGCGGACCGCGCGCTCGAGATCCCGGTCTTCAAGAACAGCGTCCTGCGCCACAACACGTTCTATGCGCCCGGCCAGGTCGTGTGGATCGACAGCTTCTCAGGCACCGGATCCGAGATCAGCTCGAACATCTTCTACTCGGCCTCGGCGAGCCAGGCGACGAGCAACGACGGCGGCATCGCCTTCTATTATCATGCGGCCAATTCCCCGAGCGGCTTCACCGCCGACAACAACCTGTACTTCTCACCCACGAGCACGGACCAGGGTGGCGCTTTGTCGCTGATGTGGTGTTGCTGGCCGAGCAGCGCCCCGGGTCCGGGGACTCCCTGGGCCTCGCTGACCGGGCAGGACACCCACTCGAAGCATGGCTCGCCGCGCTTCGTGGACTCGACGTTCGCGGGATTCGATCCGCACCTGCTCCCGGGGTCGCTGGCGCGCGGTGTGGGCGCGGGCGGGTCGGATGCCGGCGTCGTGCGCGTCGCCGACGTGACGCCGCCGGCGGCCGTCGGCCGGATCGACACCTCATTCGTCTCGGACCGCTCGCTGGTGCTGAGCTGGACGGCTCCGGGAGACGATGGTTCGGTCGGGACCGCGACGGCCTACGATCTCAGGTGGTCCAACCTGCCGATCGATGCCTCGAACTTCTCCGCCGCGACCCCGGTGAGCGTCCAGCCGATCCCCGTGGCGGGCGGAACTCCGCAGGAGTATTTCGTCTCGGGCCTCTCACCGGTGTCGGACTACTACTTCGCCATCCGCACCCGAGACGATGCGGGGAACTGGTCGGGCGTCGGTCCCGCGTCCCACGCGAGGACCCTGTCCATCGACCGCCAGCCGCCCGCGTCGGTCAAGGATCTCTCGCCCGGTCCGTGAGCCCGTTGGGTATCCCAGGCCCGCGCGAGGCCGAGTCGGATGGTCCCCAGGACGGCGAAGGTCCCGGCAGCTCGGCGGCCGCCCACGAGCGTGCGAGCCGGGGGGCCGAGCAAGGCCGCCGCCTGCGGGTTCTGGCCGTCACGAACATCTACCCCACCCCGGAACGCCCGGCGCTCGGGACGTTCGTCGAGCAGCAGATCAAGGGGCTGCGCGCGATCGGCCTCGAGGTCGAGGTGGAGTTCGTCGATCGGGCCGGTCGCGGGATGGGCGTCTACCGGGACGCCGGCGCGCGCGCGCGGCGGCGGGCGCGGGAGATCGGCGCCGACCTCGTCCACGTCATGTACGGCGGCATCCTGGCGGACGAGGTGACGCGAGAGGTCACGGACCGCCCCCGGCTGGTCTCGTTCTGCGGATCCGATCTGTTGGGGGAGCTGCTCTCGGGATGGTGGCGCCGTGTGGTCTCGGGACTGGGCGTGCGCGCCTCCCATCGTGCCGCCCGACGCGCGGACGGGATTATCGTCAAGTCTCGCAACTTGCGCGATGCCCTGCCCACCGGTCTCGGCACGAAACCGGTGGTGATCCTCCCCAACGGCGTCGATCTCGCGCGCTTCTCACCGCTCGACCGTACCACCTGCCGCGAGTCGTTGGGGTGGTCGGCGTCGAGTTTTCACGTCCTGTTCCCCTTCAATACCGGCGATCGGCGCAAGCGCCCCTGGCTGGCGCAGGCGGCGATCGACCGGGTTCGGGAGCGCGGCGTGGCGGCCGAGCTCCACCCGCTTCGCGACGTCCCTCACGAGCGGGTGCCGGTCTGGATCAACGCCTGCGACGCCGTCCTGCTCACCTCGCTGCATGAAGGGTCGCCCAACGTCGTCAAGGAGGCGCTCGCCTGCGACGTCGCGGTCGTCTCCCTGGACGTGGGCGACGTTCGTGAACGGCTGGAGGGGATCGCCGGGTGCTACCTGGCGACCCCGGATCCTGGCGACCTGGCCGGTTGCCTGCAGCGGGTCCACGAGGGGCCGGGGCGCGTCCAGGCCCGCGCGCGGATGGCGGACTTCTCGATCGACCGGGTGGCGGCGCGCCTGGAGCGCGTCTATCGCGACGTGCTCGCCCGGACCGCCCGTCGGTCCCCGGTCGGCGGAGGCGCGTGAATCGTCCGGGGCAGCCGGGACCCTCGGACCGGGCGGCCGCCATCGCCATCGGCCTGATCGCCTTGCTCGCGCGCATCCCCTGGCTCGGTCGGCTCGGACTCCATTCCGACGAGGACATCTCCACCCTGGCCGCCCGCGGCATCGCGCGCACCGGCCTGCCGATCCTGCCCTCCGGGCACCACTATTGGAGGGATCTCGTCTATCACTACGCGATCGCCCCGCTCGCGGCCCCGGGCGTCGACTGGTGGCCCCGCATCCCGTCCGTCGTCTTCTCGGCGGTCGCCTGCGCACTGCTCGTCTACGGGGGCCAGCGACTCGTCGGCCGAACGGCCGCCCGCGCGGCGGGGATCCTGTTTGCGCTCTCGCTGGTCGAGATCTACATCGCCCGGCTGATCCGGATGTACGCCCTCTATCAGTTGCTCTCCCTGGTCGTGCTCTACCTCCTCTATCGTTTCTGGGAGAGCGGACGGCTCCGCTGGGGCCTGGGGTCGGTCGCGGCGATGATCGTGGCCCTGGGCGCGCACGAGCTGGCGGCGACACTCGCGATCCTCTACATCCCGGTGGCGCTCCGCCACGGCGATCGCCGCGTGAGGGCGCTGTGCGCCCTGGCGGTCCCGCTGCTCGGTTCGTCCTACCTGCTACTCGATCGCTGGACTGTGCTTGGCCTGACCGGGGGGCACCCCGAACTCGGCGAACCCGGACCCGCGGGCCCCCCTCCCTCCCCGCACTTCCGCACGTCGATCGGCACGGCGCCGCTGGCGTTCGGTCTCGAGCGGCTCGGCTCACCGACCTACCCGATCCTGATCGGCGTGGCGGCGCTGGCGGGAGCAGGGCTCGCGTGGGCGGGGACGCGCGGGCGTCCGGCGTTCCACCGCGTCGCCGCGATCGTCGGCGTGGCGACGGCCCTGGCGGCCGCCGCCGGCTGCCATCCCGGTCTCGCGCTCGCGATCCTGGCGCTCCTCGCCCTGCAGCGCCCGGAGCTCTTCCCGGGCAGACCCGGTGCCCGCGCGCTGAAGGGCGCCGCGGCCATCTCGCTCGGGCTGGGACTCACCTGGGCGACGTGCGTCGCCGCCGCGGGCTTCGGGCTCAGAGACGCGGCCATCGGCCTGGTCCTCGAGCCGTTCCGCCTCGCTCACCTCCTGCTGTGGCCGCGCGCGATCGGGATCGCCGCGGGGGCGGCCGCGGTGGTGATCGCCATCCGCTGCTGGCGCGGGACCGCCGGCGCCGCGCAGCAGTTCCTGGTGCTCACCATCGCCTGGCTGGTCACGAGCCGCAGCGTGCTCCACTGGCGGATCGCCACCCGTTACCTGTCGGACCTGCTGCCGGTGTGGGAGCTGCTCGCGGGCAGTGCCGCGGCTGCGGCGATTGTCGGCGCGTCGCGCATCGCGCCCGCCCGCCGCTGGGCGCCGGGGATGGCGGCCGTGCTCCTGCTGGGCGGCACGATGCTGTTGCCGGGCACGAGCCCCGCGCCCACGCTCGGCTTCCTCCGGCGCACGCCCGGGTCGTGGACCGGCGCCCGGGGCTGGATCGAGGAAGGCATCCCCGACCTGCGCGAGGCCTGCGCATGGCTCAAGCCGCGGCTGCGCCCCGGCGATCGGGTCGCGGCCACCGACTGGCTCACCAGCGCGTGTTACCTCGGGCGGGTGGATGGCTGGATCCGCACCCAGGAATACGGCTGGCAGACGATCCGGGTGGACGGTGTGCCGCGCGACTGCTACGTCGGGGCCGAGCTGCTGCCCGACGTCGCGGCGGTCCGGGCCTTCGCGGCCCACGGTCCGCTGTGGGTGGTCGCCTCCGCGGAGGAGCTCTTCGGCCACTCGAATCCGCTCGCGCCCGACATGCGCGCGTGGGTGCTCGCCCAGCCGCCCGCCTTCGTGGCCGCGGACGGGGGGACACGGGTCTTCCGGCTCGAGCCTCCGGCGCGCTGACGGCGGCTCAGGCGCGCGGCTCGCGTGCGTCGTCGAAGACCACGCGAATCGCTCTTGGCGGCGAGCATGGACCGGTTGGCCCGCTCCAGAGATCCTGCGCGTTTTGGGCGTGGTCGGGGAACAGCGCCACGCCGATACCATTCAAACCTCGGGGTAGGTCTTGGGCGGCGCGACGGGTTCCTTCCCTCCGGGGTTCCGAACCCATAGACTTGCCGCGCGTCTTCGCCCGGCGCCGCTGCCGCGCCGCATCGGCGTCCCACCGTCCCTCCCGAGGCTGGCCCCGTGCGCCCTCACGCTCCCCCAACCATGCCGGGCCCTGACCGCGTGTCCGGAAAGGTAAGGCCGCCGCCGGCGGTGACGCTCGCGGTCGTGGTCCTGGTGCTCGCGGCTCTCGCCATGCGCCTCTGGGGCATCGGCTTTGGGCTGCCGCACATCTACCACACCGACGAGGTCAACGAGGTCAAGCGCGCGCTGATGCTGGGCGCCGGCGTGTTCAACCTCGGCCGGGCCTTCAAGGGCGGGCTCTACTACCTGCTGTTCGTGGAGTACGCGGTCTACTTCGCCGTCCTGCGCGCCCTCGGCGTCGTCCACTCGAGCTTCGACTTCCTGGTCCGCTACTTCTCGGAACCCACCGGCTTCTGGCTGATCGGGCGGGTCACGGTGGCGCTGCTCGGGGCAGCGAACGTGGTGCTCGTCTACCGGCTGGGGGCGCGACTGTCGGGCCGCGCGGCCGGCCTGCTGGCGGCGCTCTTCCTCACCTTCGCGACCGCCCACGTCGAGTCCTCGCATTTCATCACCGTGGACGTGCCGATGCTGGTGTGCTCGGCCCTGGCGTTGACCGAGGTCGTCGGCGTGATCCGTGAAGGCGCCCTGCGTCACTATCTGCGCGCCGCCCTGTTCGCGGCGCTATCGGTGATGACCAAGCTGCCGGGGATCATGGTGCTGCTCCCGCTGGCGGTCGGGCACGTCCACCGCGCGCGGGAAGAGCGGCTCCCGCTGGCGCGCTGGTTCACCGACCGGCGCGTGCTCGCAGCGCTCGCGGTGTTCGTCGCTGTGACGGCGATCGCCAACCCGGGGTTCTTCCTGGCGCTGGTGCGGCTGGTCAGTCGCCACGTCATGCCCGGGTCGTCCCCGGGCGAGAACCTCCCGCCGGACCCGTTCGCGGCCCGGACCGACGACCCCTTCCGATTCTACCTGGTCAGCATGGTCCGCTCGCTCGGCATCCCGATCTCGGTGGCCGCGGCGGCGGGGATGGGTCTGGCGCTCGTGGGCCGGCGCGCGGAGGACATGGCCCTGCTCGCCTTCACGGTCGCCACCTACCTGTTCATCTGCCTGCCGTTCTCCGCCGACCTCATCTATCCACGCTACGCCCTTCCGGTCGAGATGGCGCTCGTGGTCTTCGCGGGCCGGGCGGTCGGGTCCCTGTTCGAGCGGATCCGCCACACGCGAGGCGCGGTGGCGGCGACCGCGGGGCTCGCGATCCTGATGGTCGTGCCGCCCGGCCTCGAGTCGGCGCGATTCAACACGCGTCTGACGCGACCTGACAGCCGGACCGTGGCGGCCGCGTGGGTGGCGGCTAACGTCCCGGCCGGCAGCCGGATCGTCATCGAAGGGAGTGGCTTCGGGGCATCCGCCGGTACCATCCCGCTCGACAACCGGCCCGAGAACGTGAGGGGGATGGTCCCGCGGTTCCTGGAACTGCGCCCCACCGCCGCCGGGGGCGAGGCGACGCACCCGTTCCGGAAGCGCTACTACGATGCCGCCATCCAGGCGCTCGAAGGGTGCAAGACCTACAACCTGATGCTGGTGGGCTCGGAGTACTTCCCCTATCGCCGGCTGCGCGACTACCTCGACGAGGGCGCCGAGTTCGTGGTGATCGATCCCGACAACCTGGCGAGGTTCCTGACGGGGGTCAACCATGAGCGGTTCCCGGCCGTGGGTGACTTCTACCGCGACCTTCGGGCGGAACCCCGGCTGCGGCGGGTGAAGCGCTTCGAGCCGAGCGGAGGGTTCGGCCCGACCCTCGAGATCTACCAGGTGGACCACGCCGTCCAACCTGCGGGCGGCGCCTCGCCCGGGGTTCACGGCCGCCGGGCACGACGGCGACGCCGCCCGTCGGCGCCGTGGTTCCGCCGCGCCCGTCAGGCGCGCGGCTCGCGTCCGTCGCCGAAGACCACGCGATTCTTCGAATCGGCCTTGGCGGCGAGCAGAGCCCGGTTGGCCGCGCTCCAGAGATCCTGCGCGTTCTGGGCGTGGTCGGGGAACAGCGCCACGCCGATGCTGACCGTCACCGTGACGCGGTGCGTCTGCCGGTCGAGCCCCTCCAGCTCGAGCGGGGTGCGCTCGACCGCTACCCGCAGCCGCTCCGAGACGGCGCGCGCGTCGTCCGCGTGCACCGGCGTGGTGAGCAGGACCGCGAACTCCTCGCCGCCCCAGCGCGCGACCGTGTCGAACGGCCGCACGCCGCTGCGCAGCGCGTGGGCGACGTCCACCAGCACCCGGTTGCCGGCCTCGTAGCCGAAGGCGGTGTTGAAGGCCTTGAAGTCGTCGATGTCCGCGATGCACAGGGCGACCGAGCCCTGGTCGCGTTGCGCGCGGGCGAGCTCGTTCTTCGCCTGCAGGTCGAAGTACGAGCGGTTGTAGACCTTGGTCAAGGGATCGACGAACACCAGCTTCTCGATGCGCGCCGCGCGCTCCACCACGGAGCCGCAATAGTCGGCGAGCAACCCGACCCGGGCCAGGTCGTCGGGACGATAGGCCGCCGGGCGCGGACTCGACACCTCGAGGTGACCGAGCGGCACGCCCTCGGACGAGACGACGCCGGCCACGACCAGCGAGCGCAAGCCGCGGCGGCGGGCCTCGGCCTCGAGCCGCCGACTCCCCCAGGCGTCGGCGCAGTAGAGGATCGCGGCCGGGCGCGCGATCGCCTCGGCGGCCAGCGCCGCGTCCAGGGCGGGGGCCGCCTCCGGCCGCTCGGGCGCCTCGCTGCTGGGATGGAACGCCACCGCGCTCTCGCCCAGCAGGTCGCGTCCCGCGACCTCGAGGCGGCCGATGAGCCCGGCTCGCCCCGAGCCCTCGCGCGGGTCGCCGACCAGCACCGGATCGTCGAACCGCAGCAGCGGCCGCAGTTGGTCGAGGTGGGCTACCGCTCGCGCCGGGAGCGCCGAGCGGGGGTAGGCGGTCACCCCGTCGTCCGCCACGCGGCCGGGCAGGTGGAGGGTGATGATCTGGAAGGCGTCACGCGGCTGGAAGCGGATCGCCCCACCACCGTTGCCCGGGGGCGGGAGCCGCCGCAGCGCGCCGCTGCCCTCGAGGGTCTCGATGGTGAGGTAGGCGGCGCGCTCGAGCTCGGACTCGATGCCGCTGTTGAGCGCTCGCTGCACCTGGAGCCGCTCGGCGGGGGGGAGCTCCTGCAGCGGCAGGACCCGCTCCAGCAACTCCCTGAACCCGATGTCCTCACGCTTCATGGGGTGGTCCTGCCTCCCGGCAGGGTGGCCCCGTGCAGCAGTCCTAAGCGCCCTGTGTCCGGGGGTTCGTGCGGGAGGCGTGACGAGATGGATACGATGCCCGGGCGCGGACGCGGATATCGTAGCACGCGCGCCGCGCGCGGGACCACGCGGAAGTGCGCCGATCGCGGCCTTGGGCGATCGGCGCGCCCGGCGCGATGCATCCCGCACGCCCTCGTGCGGGACGCGGCGCCGCCGCGGACGTTACTTGCCCGTGGGGATCGAGGGCGGCGTCCCCTCGCCGGCGTCCCCTGCCGGGCGGCGGTTCGACCCGAACGCGCTCCTCGCCGTGCGCGCCAGCTCGCCGATGCCGCGTGGCCCGAAGGTCGCGAGTAGCGAGCCCACCAGGCAGACCACGCCGCCGATGGCCCCGCCGGTGATGACGCGCGGGAGGCCCCCCGCGAGGAGGCCGCGGCCGAAGTAGAGCAGCAGCAGCCCCGGGAGCGCCCCGAGCAGGGCCGGCACCAGCGGCGCCATCGCGATCCGCATCGGCGGGATGTGCGCGTCCGGCCGGCGCTTGAGCAGCATGAACAGGGCCACGTTGCGCGCGATCATCGCCGCCCCGTTGCCGATGGCGAAGCCGAGCGGGCCCATGTGGAACCCGAGGCCGAGCACGATGCTGAGCGCCACGTTGCCGAGCGCGATCGGGACGATGAGCGTGACGATGGCGCCGATGCGGCCGCGTGCGTACAGGATCATCCAGACCGGGGCCGCCGCCACGTCGAGCGTCAGCGGGGCGAGCATCACGATGAGGTAATTCACCGAGTCCCGATACTGCGGGCCGACCCAGGCGTTGAGGAACAGGTCGCCGATGATGCACGGCACCAGGCACACGGTGACGCCCAGGACCGACGCCACGCCGACGATGCGGCGCAGGGCCGCCCGGGCGCGCTCCATCTCGCCGCGCGCGTCCAGCGAGGTGAACAGCGGGGTCAAGGCGGTGATCGGGACGACGATGAAGGTGTAGATCAGCGGATACCAGCGGGCCCCCATCGAGTAGTGCGTCACCGCCCCCGCCCCGAAGAAGCGACCGATCAGCAGGTTGTCGGTGGTCAGGTAGAGCAGCTCGGCGGCCTGGTTGAGCAGCGAGAGCCCGCCGTAGCGGAACAGCTCGCGGCGCACGTCCGGGGCGCCGAACTGGGGCCGCGGGAAGGCCGCGCCCACGACCCCGGCGCGCTGGGCGATGATGCCGATGAGGAGGGTCGAGACCACCGCGGTGCCGATGGCGGCGATGCCCGCGACCGAAAGGCTCGGGCCCATCAGGCGGAAGGCGAG
>VBPB01000337.1 GCA_005893365.1 Candidatus Eiseniibacteriota bacterium | reverse complement strand
ATCCGCTCAAGGAGGCCGCCCTGGACCACCTGGCGCGCGTCTCCCAAGGCGCGCGGCTCGCGCGCTCGGTCAACACCGTCGGTTTCGCCGAGGACGGCTGGTGGGGCGAGACCACCGACGGTCCCGGGCTCGTCGACCTGCTGCGGAGCTTGGGCCGCGACCCGGCCCGCGAGCGCGCGGTGCTGCTCGGTGCCGGCGGGGCCTCGCGCAGCCTGGCGCTGGCGCTGGTGGCGGCGGACGCCGAGGCGGTGGCGGTGAGCGCGCGCGATCCCGAGTCGCTCCGCGACGCCTGGAGCGGCGTCGCCGCCGCGCGCCGCGTGGGCTGGCGCTCGCCCGAGGAAGCCGAGGCGCTGGGTGCCGCCACCCTGGTCATCAACGGCACGCCGCTCGCCGGCGAGGAGGGCCCGGTGCCGCTGGCGGGCATCGCCCCGCGTGCGCTCATCCTCGACCTGGTCTACGGCGAGCGCGTGACCCCGTGGGTGCGGCAGGCGCGCGCCCAAGGTCGCGAGGCCTACGACGGGCTCGGGCTGCTGGTGTTCCAGGCCCGCCGGTCGCTCGCGCTCTGGCTGGCGCGCCCGGTCCCGGTGGACCCGCTGGCGCGGGCGGTGGGATGGCCGCGATGACCCGCCGCGCCGCCCTGCGGATGGCCGCGCTCCCGGTCCTGGGACTGGCACTCGCGCTCGCGCGCGACCTCGCCGCCTTCGCGCTCCCGCAGCGCTGCCCCGGCTGCGGCGTCGCGGCCGACCCCGAGGGGTTCCTGTGCGCGCGCTGCCGGCGCGCGATCCCGCGGCTCGAGACCGCGCTGTGCGCGCGCTGCCTCGCGGCCGGGCGCGATCCGATCGGTTGCCGCGTCCACGGCGGGTTCTCGGTCCGCGCCGCCTGGATCTACGACGAGCGCGCCGCCCTGGTCGTGCACGCGCTCAAGTTCCAGGAACGGCCGGGGCTGGCCCGCGCGCTGGGCGAGACGCTGGCGCGGGCCCTGCCGCCGGAGGCACGGCCCGATCTCGTGCTCGAGGTGCCGCTCCACCGCACCCGGCGCCGCGAGCGGGGGTACAATCAGGCGGCGTTGCTCGCGGATGCGCTGGCGACCACGCTGGCGGTGCCGCGGTGGCCCGAGGCCCTGATCCGGGTGCGGGCGACGCGGGCCCAGGCCCGGCTCGGCGCCGCGGCACGCCGCGCGAATCTGGCGGGCGCCTTCCGCCTCGCCCAGCCCAAGGCCCTCGCCGGGAGGTCGGTGCTGATCGTGGACGACGTGCTCACCACCGGAGCCACACTCGAGGCCTGCCTGGCGCCGCTCGAGGCCGCCGGCGCGCGGGCTAAGGGCCTGGCGCTGGCCTGGGCCCAGTAGCCATGTCCCACCTGCACATCCCCGATGGTCTGCTGCCGGTCTGGGTGTGGGGCTCGGGTCTGCTGATCGCCCTGCTGTTCCTCATCCTGGGCTCGCGCCGGGCGCGCACCCAGTCGCCGCAGCACATCGCCTACCAGGGGGCGCTGGGCGGCCTGATGCTGGCGGCGATGGCCATCCCGCTCGGGCCGTTCGAGTACCATGTGACGCTGGCGGGCCCGATGGGCATCCTGCTCGGCGGGGCCGGGGCGTTCCAGGTGGCGTTCGTGGTGAGTGCCATCCTCGCCCTGATGGGACACGGCGGCCTCACCGTGGTGGGGTTGAACGCCTTGGTGCTGGGCTCGGGGGCCTGGGCGGCGCATCGCGTCTACCGCGCGGTCGCTCCTAGGATGCGCCCGGCGCGGGCGCTGGCGCTCGGCACCGCGGCCGGGCAGGCCTTGGCGGGGTTGCTCTGGTTCGCGGTGGTGGGGCTGAGCCTTAAGCTCGAGTCGGCCGGTGGCGCGACGAGCCGTCATGTCGGCGCCGGTGGCCCCGTGGGCCTCGGCTTAGGCGGCGGCTTCGGCGCCCTCGCCGTCCTCGCCGTCCCGCTCTGGTTCCTGGGGATCGTGGTGGAATCGGTCATCGCGTTCGGACTCGGTCGCTTCCTGGCGCGCGTGCAGCCCGGCCTGCTGCCGGTGGCACCGCCCGCCGATCCGGCGCGGGAGGTCGCGTGATCGGCACCTTGGGACAGATCGACTACCTGGCGAGCGCCGGCCGCACGCCCTGGCACCGCGCCTCGGCGCTCGGCAAGCTGCTGCTCGTGGCCGGCATCCTCACGCTCGCGGTGTTCGCACCCTCGCTCAAGCTGCTGCTCGCCGTGCACGCGCTGGCCTGGACCCTGGTGGTGACCGGGCGCCTCACCGGCCGGTTGGTGCTCGCCGCGGCCGGCTATCCGCTGCTGTTCGCCGCGCTGTTCGTCGCGGGCCGCTGGGACGGGACCTGGGTGACACCGCTCAAGCTGCTCCTGCGTCCGCTCACCGCGAGCCTCGCCGCGGTCTGGCTGGTGGGGACCACGCCCTATCCCGACCTGTTCGCGCCGCTCTCGCGGGTGCTGCCGCGCGGCGCCGGCGACGGGCTGTTCCTGACCTACCGCGCGCTGTTCGCGCTGCTCGCGCGCAGCGAACGGCTGTGGCGCGCCTTCCGCCTGCGCGGCGGCCTGACCGGCCCCGCCCGCCGCCGGCTCATGCTGGCGGGGGAGGGCCTGGGCACGCTGGTGGTGCACGGCTTCGAGCGCAGCCAGCGGCTCTACGCCACCATGCTGCTGCGTGGGCACTCGGGGCGCGTGTGCGGCTGCCGCCACTACGCCGAGTGGTCGCCCGCCGACCTGTGGGTCGTCCTGGCCGGCGCGGCCCTCGCCACGATGGGCGCCCTGCTCTGGAGGACGCCGTGAGCGACGCGAACGCTCGCAAGGGCGAGCCCATCGTCCGCGTCTCGTGCGTGCGGCACACCTATCCCGACCGGACCCAGGTCCATCTGTGC
This sequence comes from Candidatus Eiseniibacteriota bacterium, assembly GCA_005893365.1. GTDB lineage: Bacteria > Eisenbacteria > RBG-16-71-46 > RBG-16-71-46 > RBG-16-71-46 > WS-11. Next base: position 177 of record VBPB01000337.1, on the reverse strand, counting down.
GGGCTCGACTTCGTGGTCGAGCAGGGCCAGCGCGTGGTGATGCTGGGGCCCAACGGCTGCGGCAAGACCACGCTGCTCTACCACATCCTGGGCCTGCTCGAGCCGCAGGAGGGCGAGGTGGCGGTGTTCGGCGTCAATCCCGCCCGCCACTTCAACCGCATCCGCGAGCGCGTCGGC
>VBPB01000336.1 GCA_005893365.1 Candidatus Eiseniibacteriota bacterium | reverse complement strand
ACGACGTCGCGGCGGCGGCCAACGATTACCCCGACGGGCACCTGTACCAGTTCCTGATCACCGGCGCCGATTGCTATCTTCGCCCCTACCCGGACTCGTATCCGGATTACGACTTGGTGTTCGGGATGGAGTTCTGTGACACGGCGACGCCGGTACATGCCGATACGTGGGGGAAGCTGAAAACCCTCTATCGGTGATCCGAAAGGGTGGCCGTCGACGGTGCGCCAGCGGTGGACCTCGAACCGGTCTGGGCCTCGGATAGGCTGCTGCTATCGAGCCCCTCCCCGGGCCCCTCCACTCCTCTCACAATTCCGTGATCACAGGACGATCTGAGCCCACGGATTGTCGGGCAGCGAGCAGCGCTGGAAGATCTTCAACATGGCACTCGGGCGTGATGTTCGTCGTCGCCGCGCGATCCCTGGCCGCTCGCCGCTCAGCGCGGACGTTGTCGCCACGCCCCACACGGGCGCGACGCAGTCGCTCAGCGCGGGCTCGTGCCGAACTGGCGTTGGAAGGCGGCCACGGCGGGGGGGCCGTTGGGGAGTGCGTCGGCCTGTGTGAGGGCGCGATTGCGGCCGGGGGCGTCGCCGAGGCGTTGGCAGGCGGCGGCGAGGCGGAGCCAGCCGGCGAGGTAGCCGGGCGAGAGCGCGACGGTGTGCTGGAACGCGGCGCGGGCGTCTTCCCATCGTCCGGTCTGGCCGCTCGCCACACCGATCGCGTCCCACAGGCTGGGCTCCTCGGCCAGCAGTCCGGCGGCCGCGGCCAGCACCGGGAGCGCCTCGGCGGGCCGCCCGCGCTCGATCAGGTACTGCCCCCACACCGCCCCCACCTCGGGATGACCGGGATACTCCTGGCGCAACCGCTCGAGGTCCCGCCCCGCCTCATCGAGGCGGCGGAGGCGCATGAGGGCCAGCCCGCGCAGCAGCCACGCCGACTGGAGGTCGCGGTCGAGGGTCAGCGCGTGCCCCGCGGCCGCCAGCATCCCGTCCCAGTCCTGCCGCTGGGCGGCCACGCGCGCGCGGCCGACGAACACGCTGGCGAGCGCCGGGTCGAGCGCTTGGGCGCGGGCGAGCATGGTGAGCGACTCGTCCAAGCGTCCGCGCCGGGTCAGCTCGTCGGCGAGGCCGACGAAGCCGGTCGGGTTGCCGGGCTCGCGCGCGGTCATGGTGCGGTACATGGTCTCGTCGTCGTGGTAGGCGGGGATGATCCGCAGCGTCTCGAGCGCGCCGCCGAGCACGAGCACGCCCGCCACGGCGACCACGATCCGGCCCCCGTGACGACCCAGGCGGGCGGCCCACGCGGGGCCGGCCAGCGCCGCCGCCCAGACCACGCCCGCCGAAGGGAGATAGATGTGGCGCTCCCCGAAGAGGCCGTAGCCGCGCGTGGACGCCAGCACCAGCGGCGGCACCAGCGGGAACAGCGCCAGCGCCAGGGCGGGTCCGACCCGGGACCGTCGCCACAGCAGACCCAGGAAGACCGCGACGACCGCGAGCACGCAGAGGGCCCCGATCATCGTCTCGGCGCCCGGGGTCGCGGCCAGGCGGGGTGCCGCGCGGTCCGGGGAGTGCGCGAACCACGGCCACAGGTAGGCCGCGTAGCCCGGGAACAACGCCCATCCCGCGCCCCGCATGGCGGCGCGGCTCTGCAGGTCGGGCGCCGAGATCAGACCCGGATCGGGGGCCCACCGCGCGTGCAGCGCGAGATAGACCGCGGTGATCGCGACGTAAGGGACGAGCCCACCAGCACGCCCACCAGCGGCACGCCGGACTCCTTGCTGAGGAGCGCCAGCGCCAGGGCGAGGGCCGCCAGCGCCCCCGGCCAGGGCCGCCCCGCTCGCCGGGCGCGGGCGTCGAGCCACAGGGCGGCGAGGCCGAAGAGCGCGCAGAAGATGTCGGTGCGGCCCGAGATCCACGCCACGCACTCGGCGTGCGCCGGCATCGCCGCGAACGCCAGCGCCGCCAGCCACGCGGCCCAGACCCCCGCGCCCGACGCGAGGACCAGCAGGGCCACGGCCGGGATGTGGCGGCCGGCCGTCGAGCCAGTAGCTGAACACCACGGCCGGCCGCCACATCCCGGTGGCCCCCGAGATCGGGGCCCAGAAATCCCCCAGCAGCAGCCGTCCCAGCCAGCCGCCATCGCGCAGGTAAGGATGACGCTCGATCAGGAAGTGGTCGTCGCGGAGGAACCCGCCCGTGAGCGAGGGGAGATAGAGGAGGAAGGCGAACAGCGCGGCACCGAGCGCGGGGTGCCGCAAGGCGGCGGACCAAGCGATTCGCGACCGAGCGGGCGCCGGGCGGCTCCTGGGTCGCGGGGCCGGGCGAGGTCCGGCGGAGGGTGGGGCGGCGGGACGGCGGTTCGAATCGCGACGCGACGGCACGGCGGTGGCGGATGAGGGTCGGCGTGACGCGCGACGGATGGCTCCGCCGCGCGCCGCCTGAGGTCAACCCGAGTCTCCCGTAAGCCGAATTCTGTCGGATTGCTCCGTGGTGATCATTTGTCTGGGGCGCCCGTCTCCGGACGCCTCGATGCGACCGACCCTGGGGTGATAGCGGAGCGGGACACACTCCTTCCCCTCTATGCGGTCTTGCTCCAGGTGGGGTTTACCGAGCCGGCCCCGTCACCGGGACCGCTGGTGCGCTCTTACCGCACCGTTTCACCCTTGCCCGCAGCGCCGGCCCGCTTGCGCGGTCCTGGCGCCCGTTGGCGGTCTGCTCTCTGTTGCACTTTCCGTGGGCTCACGCCCCCTGGGGGTTACCCAGCACCTTGCCCTGTGGAGTTCGGACTTTCCTCGGCGGGGCACCTCGGCGACCGCTTGCGCAGAAGCGTCGGTGCCGCCACCGCGATCACCTGGGAGACTCGGTATTCGTGTCGAGCATGCGGTCCAATGTCTCGTTGACGAGCTGGTCCGCGCGCGCGTTCTCCTCCCTTCTGACGGCCACGAAGCGCACCGTGGCGAGCTGCGCCGCCGCGCGCTTCGCCTCGGCGTGCAGGGGCTTGAGCCCCGCGTGCTTGACCCGGTACTCGCCCGTCATCTGCCGGACCACCAGCTCCGAGTCCAGGCACACGGTGAGCGGCTCCGCGTGATGGC
>VBPB01000069.1:26986-32691 GCA_005893365.1 Candidatus Eiseniibacteriota bacterium | reverse complement strand
CTCGAGCGAACGGGTCGCGCCGGGGTTGATCGCCAGCGCTCGCTCGGCGTTCGCGGTCGCGTTCTCGCGGTCGCCGAGCGTCGCGTAGGCGTAGGCCAGGCCACCCAGCCCGAAGGCCGATTGCGGGAAGGTCTCGACCGCCAGCTTGAACAGCTCGATGCCCTCGAGCGGACGGCCCCGGTCCACGAGCTGGTAGCCGACGTTGTTGAGCCGCCCCTCGCTGACCGGCATGAGCGAATCCGGGGTGGTCGCGCGCAGCGCGCGGTAGTCCTTCGCCACCGGCGCGACCCCGCGCGCCATGATCGCCCGCCACAGCGAGTCCGCGGCGCGGTCGGTCATCGTGTCACGGGGCGCCTGGTGGGACCCCTCGATCGTCAGCGGGAGCTCGACCTCGTCGCCCACCATCGCCTTGCCCAGCTCGAGCAGGGCGTTGTACCGCGCCGGCCCCACGATGCCGTAGTCCTTGCGGTTCAGCACCGCGTGGGCCTCGAACCCCGTCCGGTCGGCCCCGTTCAAGTCCTTGAGCCGGCCGATGAAGGTGAACGGGATCTCGATGTCCTTGGTCACGCCATGGAACGCCAGGCTGCCGCGCATGACGTACCCGTCGCTCTGCTTCACGACCTCGCGGCTGGTGAACACGGCGGTCGGGAACTTCTCGACGTCGAACCAGTCCGCCCCCTTGAGATCCTTGTCGCGGAAGTCGTTGAAGGTCGTGAGGCTCTTGGTGCGGATCACCAGCGTGACCGTCGAACGCGTGAGATCGCTGCGGTCGAGCGCGATGGTCGCCGAGTAGTCGGCGAACGCGCCATGCACCTTGGAGAGCCCCATCCAGGCGATCGAGAACTCGAGCGGCGAGTGCGCGGTGTCGACCTGGAACAGCTCGAGCCCCTCGAGCAGTGACTTGGCGGCGGGCGGCGCGGGCGCGGCCTTGGGGGTCTTGGCGAGCGCCAGGGGGACGGTGGTCACCACGGCAGCGAACACCATGAGCAGGACCGCGGAAAGACGGAAGGCGCGCATGACGGACGTTCTCCGGGCGATCGGGTCGAAGGCGAGCAGGCGCAGTCTGGGCGCGCCGGCGGCGGCCGGCAACCGCTCAGATGACGAGCGCGGGGTCGCGGTCGCCCAGCGCCTGCCCACGCGCCTGACGCGCGGACTACCGGGCGGTCGGAGGGGCGGCCCGGGCCTCGGCCGGCGCGAAGGCCGCCTTCCAGGCGGCGCCGTTGAAGAGCATGAGCAGCAGGAACGGATAGGCGGCACTCGCGACCACCGGCCAGCCGAACCGGTAGCGCAACGCGAAGGGCTCGACCCCTCCCACCACGATCCAGCCCACCGCGTAGGCCAGCGAGGCGCGCCGCCCGGAGGGTCGCATGCCGAACGTCCCGACCGCGCCGACGGCGAGGACCAGCGAGAGCGCGACGCGCAGCCCGCCGAACAGCGTGACCAGCGCCTTGAGCGTGCCCAGCGCGGGCGGCGGAGCGCCGCCGCCGCCAGTCGGGGTGAGCCCGAGCCCGTCGCTGATCATGCCCCCGATCACCATGTGCCCGGGAGGCCGGGGTCGCAGCGCGGGCGCGCCTTGATCGCCGGCCGAGGCGCGCCCCGGCGCGTCGGGCACGCGCGCGCCGCCCGCGCACGGTTCGCGGCTCACGCGCGCGCCGCCGGCCCGGGACGCCGCGCCATCGCGCCGGCCAGCGCCGCCGCCACCCGCGCGTTGTGCCGCAGCAGCGCCAGGTTCGAGAACACGCTGCGACCCTCGGACGCCGCCCGCAGGCGTTCGAGCAGGAAGGGGGTCACCGCGCGCCCGCGCACGCCGCGCGTGGCTGCCTCGGCCAGGGCCTGGCTCATCGCGCCCTCGTACACCTCGAGCGGCATCTCCTCGGCGGCGGGGATGGGATTCGCCACCACCACGCCGGTGGCGAGCCCGAGCCGCCAGTGGGTCTCGACCGCGCGCGCGAGCGACGCGATGTCGTCGAAGCGCTGGTCCACCTTGAGGCCGCTGGTGCGCCGGTAGAAGGCGGGGAACTCGTCGGTCCCGACCCCGAAGACCGGCACCCCGAGCGTCTCCAGCATCTCGACCGTGCGCGGCAGGTCGAGCATCGCCTTGGCGCCCGCGCACACCACCGCCACCTCGAAGTCGCGCAGGGCCTGGAGGTCCGCCGAGACGTCGCCCGACTCCGCGGCGCCGCGATGCACCCCGCCGATGCCGCCGGTGGCGAACACGCGCAGGCCGATCGCCCCCGCCACCGCGAGCGTCGCCGCGACCGTGGTCGAGCCGGGGCGCCCGCTCGCGACCTGGGCCGCCAGGTTGCTCAGGTTGAGCTTGGCGGTGCCCGGCTCGGTGGCGAGCCGCTGCAGCTCGGCGGCCGAGAGGCCGACCCGCACGCGCCCGTCGAGCACGCCGATGGTCGCGGGCACCGCCCCCGCCGCCACCACCTCCGCCTCCAGCTCGGCCGCGGCGCGCACGCCGTCGGGATGCGGCAGGCCGTGGGTGACGAGGGTGGTCTCGAGCGCCACCACCGGGCGGCCGTCCTTCATCGCCGCCGAGACGAACGGCGAGAGGTCGAAGAGCGAGGTCATGAGGCGGCGAGACTAGCACCGCGGCCCGTGCCGCGGGCGAAGGGCTCGGCGGGCGATCGCTCCCCGTGCAGCGGCGGCGCACCGCGCCGGTCAGGTGGCGTTCCGTGACTCGCCGCGACGTCCTCGCACCTCGTAACGAAGCTCCACCATGCCGCTCGCGTAAGCTTTGACCTCGGCCAGATGAAGGGCGATGTCTCGGTCGAGCGTCTCGAAGAATGGTATCCCATCCCCGATCAAGATCGGCAGGATCGAATAGCGGACTTCGTCGGCCAGCCCGAGACGAAGGCATTGGGCGGTGACCACGCCGCCTCCGACGAACCAGATGGTCCGGAACCTGGGCCGCAGGCGCCCATTCACGAACTGCGCGAGATCGCCTGAGGTGAACTCGACGGTATCCCGGGTCCGCGGCAGTGCGCGATGAGTGAGGACGAAGGTGGGTTTGTCGCCGTACGACCACCCCAACCCTTTGGCCTCAAAACCCAATGCCGTCTCATAGGTTCGCGATCCCATGACGTAGCAGTCGATCGTCTTAAGAAACGTCTCGACGGAACCGGGGTCCATGGTGTCCCCGCCTGCGAATTCGTCGGCGGTCTCGAGCCAGTCGACGCGCCCGTCCTTTCGCGCGATGAAGCCGTCGAGGCTCGCCGCCATGTGGATCGTCACGCGAGAATCAGGGTTGGCCATGGTTTCGCCCTGACGTCGCGTGCGACGACTCGCCGCGCGCTCGGGAGCCCTCTCCGCTCGAGTCCATCCAACGCCGAATCTGCAGCGCCGCGGTGGTCGCCCCGGGGCGCGGCGGCCGCCCCGCCCTCAGCGCCACCACCCGTCTACCTTCGCCACGATCTCGGGCGGGGTCGCGACCGGCTCGGGGTAGCCGGGCTTCCAGGTGGCGTCGATGCCGAGCGGGCCGCGGCAGGTGAGCCAGGCGCCGCGCGCCTCGGCGGCCGCGGGGACCACGTCGCGCGCGCAGTCGAAGCGGGTGAAGATGCCCCAGAGCAGCGCCTGGTCGTCCTCGAGCGGCACGTCGGCGCTCACCGCCGCGATCAGCCGGACCGCGGCGTACTCGGGCCGGCGCACCAGGCGCTCGATCGTGGACCGTCCCGGCGACAGCGCGGACGCAGGGCCGCCGGGCGTCACCGGGACCGCCGGCACGCCGGCAACCGCCCCGCCGACCGGACCCCGCACCTGCACCGCCAGCAGCCCGCCCCAGGCCAGCCGGTGCGCCACCACCGCGTCGTCGAAGGCGCGGGGATCGGGCACCCACTCCACCGGCGGCGCCGGCGCCCGGCCCGGCTGGGACTGGGCGTCGAGCACCATCTTGCTGCCGAGATTCATCGTGTACGAGGTGAAGTCGAGCGTGTCGAGCGGCACCCCGGGCAAGAGCAGGAAGTCCTCGGCCGGGTCGAAGTGCCGGGCGATGGCGCCGAAGACCGCGGCGCGGTCGCGCGGGTCCACGTCCTCGTCCACCAGCACGATCGCCTTGGTGAGCGAGAGCTGACCTAAGCCCATCAGGCCCAGGGCGGTCTTCATGCCCTCCTTGGCGAACCGGTTGCCCACCGACACCGCGAGCAGGTTGTGGAAGCCGGCCTCGAAGTAGGCCCACAGCGCCCGCACCTCGGGATGGATGACGCGCAGGACGCCGGTGAAGAACTCCTGCACCGCCTCGCCCATGAACTTGTCCTCCTGGGGCGGCTTGCCGACGACACTCGCCTGATAGATGGGCCGCGGGCGGTGCGTGATGGCCTGGAGGTGGAAGACCGGGAACGGGGCCGCGTGCGAGTAGTGGCCGAAGTGGTCGCCGAACGGGCCTTCCGGCCGCCGCTCGCCGGGGGGCACCACGCCCTCGAGCACGAACTCGGCGTCGGCGGGCACGTGCATGGCGAGCGACCGGGCGCAGGCGAGGCGCGTGGGCGCACCGCGCAGGAAGCCGGCGAACGCCAGCTCGTCGATGCCCTCGGGCAAGGGCGCCACACTCGCCAGCAGGGTCGCGGGGTCCGCCCCCACCGCGACCGCCACCTCGAGCGGGTGGCCCAGCGCTTCGGCGCGGGTGTGGTGGAACCCGCCGCCCTTGCCGATCTGCCAGTGCATGCCGGTGGTGCCCGCGTCGTAGACGTGCATGCGGTAGATGCCGAGGTTGCGGATGCGCGACTCGGGATGCTCGGTGAGCACCAGGCCGAAGGTGACGAAGCGGCCGCCGTCCTGGGGCCAGAGCTGGAGATTAGGGAGCGCGCCCAAGTCGGCGCCGGCGTCCACCGCCTGCGCGGGGCCGGCCGCCAGCATCCGCGGGCGCATCGCCAGCGCGCGGCCGGCGCTGCCGCGCAGCTTCCACAGGTCCTTGAGCCGCCGCGGCGGCAGCGACATCAGAATCTCCTCGAGCTCGGCGCCGACGCTCGCCGGCGTCCGGCCCAGCCCCCATTCGATGCGGCGCCGCGCGGCGAGCACGTTGACCGCCAGCGGGAACGCGGCGCCGCGCACCTTCTCGAACAGCAGCGCCGGGCCCTCGGCGCGCGCCTCGCGGCCGGCGATCTCGGTCACCTCGCACGCCCAGTCCACCTCGCGGGTCACGCGCTTGAGGTCGCCGCGGCGCTCGAGCTCGGCGAGGAAGTCGGAGAGCGAACGGAATCCGGTCACGGGCGGGCCCTGGGGTGCGGAGTCGTCAGGTCTTCAGAACGCTTCACGATCGGTCGCAAGTCACGCACCCCGCTGGTCGAATGGAATCCGGGCCCGCGTCAATCCGGGCTGTGGAAGCGCCCGCATAGCCGCGCTTGTCACAGGTTCGCGCGTGTCTGCCTCATCGCGGAAGGGAGGTTCTGATCGGAAGCGGAGAGGCCGAGCGCCCTCCGGCCAGTTGTTTTCTCGCGCACGTCAAGTACATTGTCAAGTGGCGTGGGAGCCGTCCCGACCTGCGCGGTGTGCGAGGTACCTCGATGCCCAGGTTGAGTTTGAGGGTGGTCAACTCGATTGTAACCCTGCCACTCCTTTCCGTGGCGATGAGCCTCAGCCTTGCCTCAGACGTTACGGCTCTGCCGGCCGGCAAGGCCTGGAGCCCCAACGAGAGGCTCGCGGTGCCCGGCTTTGCCTACCTCGGGGGTCCACGACTCGAGGTCGATCCCTCCGGGTCGCCGGTGCTC
>VBPB01000069.1:15119-26875 GCA_005893365.1 Candidatus Eiseniibacteriota bacterium | reverse complement strand
CGGCGCGGACGCGCTCTGGCTCTGGCCTGTAGAGACATCGACCGGCACCCAGTACCTTGTCTGGAATGGTGGCTCACCTTCCAATAACGAGTGGCTCTTTCTGACCAGCCTTAATGGCAAGAAGGTGTCGCTACCCGACACCGTCGCCCATGATGTCGGGTACATTACGGAGTACTCCGCCGCCGTTAGCCCAGCGCGCAAGTGGGTGGCCCTGAGCGACGCCCCGGCCAACAGGATTCGACTTCGTCTGCTCTACTCCGACACGACCCATGTTTGGCGCGAGGTGCCACTTCCATCGACGGACAAAGGCGATAATGGAATATCTGTCGCCACCCTCGATGACACTACGGCGCTGGTGGCTTGGACTGGAATCGACGAGTTCGGCATCCACTGGGGCACCCTGCGAGGAAAGACTTGGACTGAAGGACTGCCGATTCAGGAGTCCGGGTACAGCAACCGGCCGCGATTCCGAAGACGCCCCAGTGGCGGACAGTGGCTAGCCTGGGGCACATCGCAGCCATACATCCTCATCTCCACATTCAGCGAAGGCGCCTGGGCTTATCGTCAGGGTCTCTACTGTGCGTATCGCGACGGATTGCCCCAGCATTATTCGCAGTCGCCTGACCTGAGCCGAGACGAGGCCGAGTACCCCGCGGTCGCCTGGGGAGCACAAGACATCACGGCCACCTCAACGGTCTGTGTCTGCATGTCCGATGAGTCGGGGTTCCAGATGGGCGAGGAACTCGCCGGTTCGGCCACGGACATTTCGCCGACGATAGCCCGCGACGTTAACGGCGATGTATGGGTCGCTTGGTGGCGATATTTCGACACGACCACCTGGACCCACACCTACACCAACGCCACCTGCACTACTCCAAGTATCACGACTCAAGGCTCGCAGCACACCGTGAGCTGGACCCTCTCCCAGGCGACACCCGGCACCTGGTGGGCTATCCTGCGCTCGACTGACGGCAATGCCTTCTACGTGGCAGCCCGGGTCCAGGCCGGAGGGAATCCTGAGATGACTTGGATAGACCCCATTCAGTCGCCCGACTTGCCACACTACCGCATCCGCAGGGAGTGTGTGGACGCGCGCTACCAGTGGCTGAGCCCCGAGGCGACGGTTAGTGTCGGCGGATCTTCAAGCCGGGGCGGCCATCTGATCCTCGCCCGCCTCTCCTCCAACCCCTCCGGCCGTCCGATTCGGTACGAGCTCCGCAACGCAACCTCCGGTGCTCTAGAAGTCCGAGTTTTCGACCTGCGCGGCCGGCAGCTTTTCAGGCAACGGCAGTATGCCTCGGGGAGCGGGTTCGACACGATCGAGCTCGACCTTGCTTCGGTCTCGCCCGCCATTACCTCGGGGCTCTACTTCGTGCGGGTGGTGGATGCTTCCGGCCGAGAATCGCCAACTGGCAAGTTCGTCTGGCTCCGATGAGGGCTTGAGCGCTTCCCCGACCCGAACGTCGCTTCGAGGTACGCTTAACCTCCGCGTCGCACCGAACGCATCCGGGCCTGGACCTCACGCTGCGCCTTCGTGCCCGGGGGTCACACGGAAGGCATCCCGCCCAAAGCGAACCGCCCGCCGGCGGCCTGGCCCGGCGGGCGGTGATGGAACCGAGCGTGCCGCTAGGCGCGCGCGATGGCGCCGGTCTGGAGATCCCAGAGGTAGTGGTAGCTCGAGTCGATCGAGATGTCGGCCGGAGCCCCGTCGTGGAAGACGATGACGATCGTGGCGTCGAAGTGGGCCTCGACGTCCCCGAGGCTGCTGCTGCGCAGCCGGTCGGCGGCGACCACCAGCGTGACCGTGCCCGCGAACGGCCGGCCGGCCTGGGCGCTCTTGAGGATCTTGACCGCCTCGAGCGCGTGCGAGCTGGTGCGACGAATGTCGTCCTTCCCGCAATTGTCAAAGTCAGGCACGCATATTGAATCTTAGCCGGCGAGAACCCGAATTGAGGCGGGTAGCCGTACTGGCCCTCACGCAGACTCGTATTGTTGACGTAGTTCGCTACTCGCCAATTATGTGAAGAAGCTGGAGGCGGTCGTAGTTTGGCAAAGCAAAGCCGCCCGAGTTGAAGATAACCATCGTCTGATGCCCACTCTCCCGCGGGGGGGCGCCATGCCCGAAGATGCGCGGCATGAGACGAGCGAACCCGGAGCAGATGGCGCGCTGGCTGTCACGCGGCAAGCGTGATGGCTGGAGCCTGGCGGAGCTCTCGCGGCGCTGCGGCCACCCGACGTGGAAGTTGCGCTGGTGGCAGAAGCGTTTTGAGCGAACGCGCCGGGGCGTGGGCCGGTCAGGCCCGGCCTTCGTCGGCGTCGAGGTGACCGAACCGAAGCCGGACGGTGGCGCGGCGCTCGAGGTCACGACGCCGTCGGGGTACCGTCTGCAGGTCCCTCGTGAGTTCGAGGCCGCACATCTGCGCCGGGTGCTTGAGGCCCTGGAGCGCAGGTGCTGAGCCTGGGCGGGAACCACCGGGTGTTTCTGTGCCGGCACGCGGTCGACTTCCGCAGGGCGCACGACGGGCTGTGCGCGCTGGTGCGGGACGGGTTCGGCGACGATCCGTTCTCGGGCGATGTCTTCGTGTTCCACAACGGGGCGAAGGACCGGGTCAAGCTGCTGCTGTGGGACCGGAACGGGTTCTGGCTCCTGTACAAGCGGCTCGAGCAGGGGACGTTTCCGTTCGACGTGGGCGGTGAGGGTCCGCGGGTCGAGATCGAGCGGCGCGACTGGCGATGATATTGGAAGGCATCGAGTGGCGGAGTGCACGAAAGTCCTTGCGCTATACGAGTACCGTTGATATACAGAAGCGCGATGGAACGCGCCCTCGAACTTCCACATGATGTGGATGCGCTGCAAGCGCTGGTGCTCGTGCATCGCCAGACGATCGCGTCGCAGCGCGAGACCATCGTCCAGCTCGAGCAGCACAACCGGCTGCTGGCCAAGCTGGTGTTCGGCCGCTCGAGCGAGAAGCGCGCGCAGCTGCCCGTCGATCCCGCGCTGCAGGGGAACCTGTTCCTCGCCGAGATCGCCGCCGAGGCCGAGCGTCCGGCCGAGCAGCACCGGGTGGTGGCCACGGTCGAGGTGCCGGCGCACACGCGGAAGACCAGCAAGCGCCGGGGCGAGTCCCCCGCCCACCTGCCCGTCGTGCGCACGGTGTGCGAGCTCAAGGATGAGGATCGACGCTGCGCCTGCGGCGGCGAACTCGTGGCGTTCGGCGAGGAGACCTCGCGCGAGCTGGAGCGCGTCGAGACCACGGTGGTTCACGAGATCGCGCGCAAGAAGTACGCGTGCGCGAGCTGCCAGGAGGGCCTGGTGACGGCGCCGTGGCGGGGCAAGGTGATCGACAAGGGGCTGCTGGGGCCCGGGTTCCTGGCCCACGTCATCACCGAGCGGTTCGGCCACCACCTGCCGTACTACCGGCTGGAAGGCAAGTACCGCGCGGAAGGGTTGGACCTGTCGCGCTCGGTGCTGTGCGAGTCGATGGCGGGCTGGAGCCGATCGCCGAGGAACTGCGCCAGGAGGTGCTGGCCTCGGACGTGGTCCACACGGACGACACGCCGGTGACGCTGGCGCAGTCGAGCGGGGGCGGCTCGCGGCAGTCGCGCGTGTGGGTCTACCTGAACCGCGAAGGGCGGCACTGGTACGAGTTCACCGACAGCCGCAAGCGCGACGGACCGGCGCGGGTGTTCAAGGACTTTACCGGCTACCTGCAGGCGGACGCCTACGGCGGCTACGACCAGCTGTTCTTCCTGGGCGGAGCGACGGAGGTGGCGTGCATGGCGCACGTGCGTCGGAAGTTCGTCGACGCCGAGGCGACCGATCCGGTGCTGGCGAAGGAAGCCGTCGATCGGATCCGGGCGTTGTTCCAGATCGAGGAGGCGGCGAAGGACCTTTCCGACGCCGCGCGTGCGGAGTTGCGGGATCAGAACGCGCCCGTTACTGGAGGAGTTCAACGCCTGGCTGGCGCTGGCCGAGACGCAGGCGCTGCCGAAGTCACCGCTGGGGCGTGCGATCACCTATGCGCGTAACCAGTGGCCGGCGCTGCTGCGCTATCTCGATGACGGCCGGCTGTCGATCTCGAACAACGCCGCCGAGCGGGCGCTGCGGCCGTTCGCGGACGGGAGGAAGAACTGGCTCTTCTTTCAGCGTGAAGGCGGCGGCAAGACGGCGGCAATCCTGATGAGCCTGCTGATGACCGCGAAGGCCGCCGGGATCCACCCCGGGGACTACTTCAAGGACGTCCTGCTGCGCCTGTCCACCTGCACCGACGCGAAGATGCTCACGCCGCACGGCTGGAAGCAGCACTTCGAGGTCGAGGTCACCGAGCGCCGTCACGCCGTCCTGCAGCAGATCCTCGGCGTCGCCTGACCGCCGCCCGTCAACACGGGCGTGAGCTGACGGTAACTACAATGGGCAGACATGGGGCCCATGACGCCCCGAACCGCTATCGGATTCGCCGCGAGAGCATCGACATACGCTACCAGTGGCTGAGCCCCGAGGGTGCCGCACCCTCTGCCAGGCCTGAGATCATCCCCCGGTTGAATCCCGAGGCGCTTCGCGCCGGAGATGGATCACGAACCCATCACCGATCAGATCCGGCACGTAATTCTCCCGGATGTAGCGCTGGAGCGCCGGGAACTCCCGTGTTGTGTCGTGGCCACCCGCCCACGGCTTGTCCGTCTGAATCTCGACGATCACGCGCGGCCTCGCCCGGCCCAGTTCGTCGATGAAGCGCTTCCGCAGGGACTGGATGTAGGGCGTCGAGACATGGTGATAGAAGTAGAGGTCACTCATGAAGCGGGTCGCCAGCGGAGTTCGTGCGCGCCACAATGCATCCGCCGAGCCGCCCGTCCAATCGAGCGGCTGAACCGTATCCCCGGGCTGCAAGTGGAGGCGCAGATAGTCGTCGATGGCACTCACTCGCCCGGCGAGCTGGCGCTGATAGGGCAGCCCGGCGAGTTGTCCCTTGACCGCCGTGGGAAGTCTGGTCTGTGTGTGAAGGACTGCGACCAGGACCAAGACCGCGGCGGCCACGGCGCGAAGAAACGGTGGGGATTCCGGCGTCGCCCTCGAGAGAGAGAGACTCGACAATATCGCCAAGAAGTAGAAGAACGGCATCCAATGGTAGTCATAGAACTGCCCAGAGGTTGGCGGGAGGATGCTACTGATCGCCGTCAACGCGACCAGCAGCCATACGAGTCGGCGGCGGGGAGCGGGGGCTCCTCGAAAGCCCAACACGACCCCGAGTCCTGCCGTGATCATCCACCAGTGCATGCCTCCGGCAATGAACCATTCTCTCAAGAGGTAGCCGCGCCGTTCGCTCTCCCTAAGCGTCTGGTGCATGCCGGACAGATGCGAATAGAGGGGATAATACCGCCGGGCTATCTCTGCGTACTCCTTGAGTGCGCCGTTTGCCGCGAGCCATGTCGCCGCCAGCAGAACCGGGAGCGCTGAGCCGACAGCACCAAGGGCGAGGATTCGGAGCCAGTGGCCTCGACGAGTCTCCGCGGGGCGCGCTGGCTCAGCGTCCCGGGATACTGGAGCGGGCAGGAACACGATGAGGGCCGGAAGAAACAGGATCGCTTGTGGCTTGATCAGTGTAGCCAAGCCTACGCTGGCGCCGACCCAGAAGGCTCGCCACCCGGTGCCGGAACGCTTCCAATCCGCCGCCAGCAGGATGGCGGGTGCCAGGAATTGGAGGATCAGGAACTCGCGCTGGAGGCTGAGCATGGGGCTGTCGTGCAGATAATAGAGCCCAAACAGCGTCGGACCGATCAAGGCCGGCATCCATCCGAAGGGACGAAGCAACTTCCAAGTGAGGCCGCTGAGCAGGCCGAGCAACGTCACATCGGCGATGCGAAAGCCGAGATCATGGGGCCCAATCAACTTGTCGAGCACCATGAAGATGAAGAACGTGCCCGGAAGATTGACCTCGAAGAGGTCTCGATAGGGCATGCGGTGCTCGTGCCCGACGAGAAAGCCCAGATAGCAGAAGTAGGGGACGTCATGCTCGATTCCCCACCCAAGGGAGAGCAAGGCGAGCCCGACGAAGAGGATCGCGGCGGCGATCACCGGCGCCACCATCACGACGTCCAGAATCGATCGCCGCGCTAGCGGCTTCGCCGACAATGCCACCCCGTGAGGGAGTTCCATGGAGTTGCATCTAAGCACACCGCCGAAGCGAGGAACAGAAGCGGGCGGCGTACACGGAGATCGAGCGCGAGGCACGTGGAGATCGGGAGACGCGGGCGGCAGCGGCACCGCCGCCAGCCGCGGTCAGTTCGCCTGCCACGTGTACCCGGTTGCCGATCGCGGCGGTGCTCCGACGAGATCCTCACAGACGGTGGAGTCACACGGAAGGCATCCCGCCCAAAAGCGAACCGCCCGCCGGCGTCCTGGTCCGGCGGGCGGTGCTGGAGCGGTGCGGCGATCAGGCGCGCGCGATGGCGCCGGTCTGGAGATTCCAGAGGTAGTGGTAGCTCGAGTCGATCGTGATGTCGGCCGGAGCCCCGTCGTGGAAGACGATGACGATCGTGGCGTTGAAGTGGGCCTCGACGTCCCCGAGGCTGCTGCTGCGCAGCCGGTCGGCGGCGACCACCAGCGTGACCGTACCCGCGAATGGCCGGCCGGTCTGGGCGCTCTTGAGGATCTTGACCGCCTCGAGCGCGAGCGAGCTGGTCCAGTGGAAGTGGCGGGTCCGCAGCCCGTCGAGCGAACGGAAGCTGTTGATGAGCGTGTCGAGGCACGCGCCGTCGACGCGCAGCGTGTCCTGGCCGCTCTGGATGCCGCGGATGTCCATGACGCCCGAATGGCCGACGGTCACCGTGTCACGGGAACCCTCGACGGTGCCCGAAGCGGTCGAGGTGCGGTGCAACCTCACCGCGGCGGGCGACCAGCCCGAGAGGGCGTTGTCGTCCGCGTCGTAGAAGGTGCGGCTGGCCGAATAGGTGAAGCCGTTGCTGCCGGTGTAGGTGGTGTCCCACAGCGCGGCGTTCGGGAAGACGCGCCCGACGCGCGCCGAGGCGGACGGCGTGCTGCTGATCGCGCCGTCGACGTCACCGCCGGATACGCTCATGGTCGCGACGGCCTGGACCGCGAAGTCGTCGGCACTCGACTGGGTCATCGGCGTGTTGGGCGCGACCGAGGTGGCACTGTTGCCACACCCCGCGAGGAGCCCGACCACGGTCAGGCACGCGCCCAGGGCGGCGAGGTTGCGCAGCGTCTTCATGATCTTCCTCCCAGCGTTCATGTGCGGCGGCGGGACAGGGACCGCGCCCATGGCTGCAAGGCCCGGGCCATCCGCGGCCCCGGGGATCGCAGCCACTTGCGCCCGCCGGCGGCCGACGGGGCACCTGGGACTCGCAGGATGCAACGGCCCTTGGGATGCGGTCGGGCGGCCGCGGTCACTCCAGCTCCGTGTCGCGCCAGCCGGGCCCGGCGCGTTCGCCGAGCAGGGCGAGCACCTTGTCGGTGAACCCCGCCACCAGCGCCTCGAGATCGCGCGGGGCCTGATACCACGGCGGCGAGATGGGCATGATCACCACGCCCTCGCGCGAGAGCTTGAGCGCGTTCTCGAGCGCGATCGACGAGAGCGGGGTCTCGCGCACGCACAGCACCACCCGCATGCGCTCCTTCAAGGCCACCTGCGCCGCGCGGGTGATGAGCGTGTCGGCGATGCCGGCGGCGATCTTGGCGAGGGTCGAAACACTGCAGGGGACGATCACCAGCGCGTCGTGGCGATTGCTGCCCGACGAGAACGGGGCGGCGAGGTCGCTGTCGGCGAAGATGCGCTTGACGAACGGCTCGAGCGCCGAGGGCGTGAGCCCGGTCTCGGTCTGGAGCACCTGGCGCGCCCAGTCCGAGAGCACCAGGTACTTCTCGCCCGGGCAGCGCCTGATGAGGTCGACGCCGAAGGCGCTCCCCGAGGCGCCGGTCATGCCGATCAAGTAGCGGCGCGTCGCCCGGGGCGTGGCGCGGCGCCGCGCGGCCGCGCGGCGGGGCGGCGTGGGGCGCGCGGGGCTCATCAGAACCCGCACGCCGCGCGCGCGACCAGCACGGTCGCCAGCACGCCGGCGCCCACGAAGATGTTGACGCGGAAGAACGCCAGGTCCACGTCGCTGGCCCAGCGCTGCTCCAAGAAGAGCAGCACGCCGGTCGCGGTGAGTGCGGCGATCACCGCGGGCAGCCCCCAGTCGGCGATGAACGGCGCGCCGGCGAGCAGCCCCACCGCCGCCATGACCAGGCCGGCGAACGCCGCGGCGTGGAGCACGCCCGAGACCACGAGCGCCCGCTCGCGGCCGAGCCAGGTCACCATCGAGCGCACGCGGTGGAGCCGGTCGGAGTCCTCGTCGAGCGTGGCGTAGATGATGTCGAACCCGCTCACCCACAGCAGCGCGAAGCCGGCGAGCCAGAGTGCCGCCCCGGGACGGCCCAGGTCCGGATGCGCCGCCGCGTAGCCGGCGAGCGGCGCCAGCGCGAGGGCCAGGCCGACGCCCAAGTGGCAGAGCGGTGTCCAGCGCTTGAGGTAGGGGTAGACCGCGAACACCACGAGCGGGATCGCCGCCACCTCGAGGAACCACCGCCCCAGCGCCGCGCAGGCGACGACGTAGGCGAGGGCACTCACGACCAGCAGCAGCCACGCCTCGACCAGGCGCATGCGTCCGGCCGGCAGCTCGCGCTGCTGGGTGCGGGGATTGAGCGCGTCGAGCCGCCGGTCGATGAGCCGGTTGAGCGCCATGGCCGTGGTGCGGGCCCCGACGGCGGCCACCGCGATCAGCCCCCAGCGCGCGGGCGTGAGCGCCGGTCCCGGGACGCTGAAGACCCCGGCCAGGACGAGCGGCAGGGAGAACAGAGTGTGCTCGAAGCGCACGAACGAGGCGTAGGTCCGCAGGCGGGAACGCGGTACTGCGGGCGCGGTCGGGCTGGGGGCGGTGGTCATGGGCTTGGGGTGCGACCGGCGCGGCGAAGGCCACGGGCGGGCGCGGCGGCGGAGCGTAGCCCACGGTCCCTAGGGGGGACAAGAACGGAGCGGCCCTCGGAACCGACGACCTGGGCCGCGGCCGGCGGATGCCGGCCCGCCGTGGCCGCTATGCGGTCGGCGGCGCGGGGTCGCGGTTCGCCAGGGCGACGCCGGCGATGGTCGCGGAGACGCGACGGCGGTCGGGCTCGGTCATGAGCAGGAACTCGATGCCGATGCGCGCCTCGTCGCGCGCCTCGTCGACCTCGATCCGCCGCACCTGTCCCGCCACTTGGAGCGGGCCCCCGGGGCCGGGGACATCCAGCTCGACCGCCACCACCGCCTGGGCCAGCGCTCCGCCCGCGGCACCGAGCCCACGGCGGTCGACCCGCAGCCCGAGACCGCTGGACGAGAGGTCGATGAGCTCACCGCGCAGCGGCGGCACGCGCGAGCCGCGGAGCCTGAGCAACGCCACGCGGGTCTCGAACGACACCGCCACCCGCGGGTGCCGCCGGCGTTCGCTGCCCGGCGCCGCCGGCTCGGGGGCGGGGATGGACCCGGCGAACCGGCCCTTGGCACGCGGCTCGACGGATCCGGCGTTCGCTTCGGCCACGGGCCCCAGCGCGGACGCCCGACGCTTGCGCCTGCGCCTTGCTCTCGCGCTCACGCGCCGCTCGGGTGGCGCCGCGGCCAGCGTGGGCTCGGGCGAGGGCTCGACCGGGGAGCGGCGGTTCGTGCTCGTATCGTCCGCGGCCGGGGGCGCGGGGGCGCGGTCGCCGTCCGTCGCTTCCGGCCCATCCGGAAGCGCGATCTGTCCGGACTCCAGCCAGTCGCCGGTGCTGTCCGAGGGTTCGCTCGGCGGCGCCACCCCCGGCGAGGGGAGGCCGAGGACCTTGGGCCCCGTCTCCTCGGTGGGCTTGGGCCGCGCGCCCGCCAGCTCCTGGACGCGCGTGGTCCAGGCCGCGTGCGCGGGGCCGAGCTGGTGCGCCGGCCGGGCCTCGCCCGCGGCCCCCTGGCCGCGACGGAGGGCCAGTTCGTGGCGTAGCTCGGCGGCCATCGCCGCATCGAACCGCAGCAGCTCGACCGGCAGGTCGGGGAAGAACGAGACCCGCAGTTGCTCGACGATCGGCGAGGGGATGTGGATCGCGTCGCCCTCGGCGGCCTCGGCGCGCGGGTTCTCGCGGCCGTCGGGCAGCGTGTACGACCAGGGCAGACGGCCGGCGACGACCTCCCAGACGGTCGCGACCCCGACCACTTCGGGGGCGACGCCGACGCCCACGACCTCGGTGCGCCCCTCGGTGACGACGCGCTCGAACCAGGCGCGCGAGAGCCCGAGGAACTGGGCTTCGAGCCACGGCCGCCCGACGCTGCTGGCGGAGCCCGGGAGCGGCGGCACACCGTGCGCGCGCAAGCGCGTCCGCATCGACACCCAACGCGCGGAATCGAGCGAGCGCGCCGGCAGCAGGTCGTCGATCTGCTTCTGGAGCGCGATCGAACGGAAGACCTCGCCGTTCTCGATGGCCGGCGACAGGAGCCGGCGATAGTGGAGGAGGGCCAACCGGTGCTCGCCGGTCAGCATGTAGAGCGAGGCGAGCAGGTGCCGGGGTGCCGTCGCCAGCGGGGCGGCATACACCAGCGTGCGCACCCAGCGCACGCACTCGTCCAGGTCACCCTCACGATGCGCGGCGATGACCTGCTTGAGGAGCCGTTGTTCCGTCTGCATCGGACGCCCACGCCTCGGGGAGGATGACCCAGGACCCGGATGGAGGATTCCTGAGGCTAGATCGGCGTCCGGCGGGTCGGGCTTGAGGGCTGTCGCGGGCGCCGAGGTGGGCGCTGCCCGAGGACCGCGGGATCCCCGACCGACAAGGTAGCGGAGGTGGGTTCACTTCAGCCGATCGGCCCCCGATTGCGATCAACCTCCGCGAACCCGGCCTGCCGCTCCTTGCCTGTCGTGGTCGAGACCTTTCGATCTCGTCCGCGCTCTATCGCAATCGTCGGCCGATCCTCGGCTAACCCATTGGCGCGCGCGCGCGCTCCCGCGTCGGCCGCGATCCGCGCGGGCGTGCCCCGCAGCCTCCGCTGTCGACGGCGTTCCCCTCGTGACGTCGCTCCGTCGGGCGACGGCCATGCGCGGAGCGCGGTTGCGTGAGGGGCAACGCCGTTGGCGCCGCGCCCGCGCCGTGACCACCACCGGTACGGATCGAATGGCGGTCCCGTCGGCGATGGCGGCCCTCAGACTTGACGGAAAAAGAGGCCCTTGACGAAGTGCACGTGTGTGCACTACACTGCGGTTGTGCAGGTCGGGCGCCCACCGTCAGGGAGGATCGGAGGCCATGCTGAATGATCGAGCAAGCACGATTCTCGGGTTCATCCAGAGGTTCACGCGAGAGCACGGATTCCCACCGACGATCCGCGAGATCGGCAGCGAGTTCGGGATCGCCTCCACCAACGGCGTCCGCTACCACCTCAACATCCTCGTGAAGGGCGGCCAGCTCAAGCGCAGCGGGCGCATCTCGCGCGGCATCGGCCCCACGACGCCGTTCAGCGCACCCGGCATCCCCATCCTCGGACGCGTCGCGGCCGGGCAGCCCATCCTGGCCGAGACGAATCACGAAGGCCGCATCGAGACCACCGAACTCTTCGGCGATCCCAGGGGGATGTTCGCCCTCAAGGTCCGCGGCGAGAGCATGACCGGCGCCGGCATCCTGCCGGGCGACTACGTCGTGGTCCGCCATCAGGAGCGCGCGAACCCGGGCGAGATGATCGTGGCGCTGATCGGCGACGAGGCGACGGTCA
>VBPB01000069.1:11308-15083 GCA_005893365.1 Candidatus Eiseniibacteriota bacterium | reverse complement strand
CGAGGAATCCGACTTCCGCATCCTGGGCATCGTCAAGGGAGTGATCCGAACCATCGGCCGTTAGCGCGCATCGCAATAGACAGCGGCGTGGGTGCGTCCCGGGAGATCCGTCTCCCGTTTTTCAGGAGTGGTTGGTGCACATACGTTCAGCCATCCCCGCAGGAGGTTCGATCGTGGATCGCACGTTTGCCCCCAGGGTGAGTGCCGCGCTGCTCGGACGATGGGAACCGGTGTATCGCAGTCGGCTCCACTACCTGGTGACCTGGAACACGCGCGGGCGCAAGCCCGTGCTCAAGGACCGGCACCTCCAGGTACTCGGCGAGATGATCACCGACCTCTGCGAGGAGCGTGGCATCGCGCTGCTCGAGGTCGCCGCGGCCCACGACCACGTCCATGTGCTCTTCGGCCTCGGGCCGGCGCAGAACGTGGCCAGCTCGGTGCGCGAGCTCAAGGGCAAGACCGGGCTCACCCTGATGTCCCGGTTCCCCGAGCTGCGCGTCTGGCTGGGAGGGAACCTCATGTGGGACGAGCGCTACTCGGCCGAGACCGTGAGTCCGGCACGGCTCCCGAAGGTCCAGTCGCGACTGCGCACGCTCCACGTGCCACCGCTCCCGCTGGCGCAGGCCAGCTAGACCCGCGACGGGCGGGACGCCGACGGGGCTACGCCCCGCACGACATCCGGCGTCCCGCCTCGCTTCGTGGTTCGACATGAGATGCCCGAGTAGCAAGGCGCGAGGGAAGCGACGCGCGAGGCGTATCCGTAGGATCCTCCGCAGCGAGGAGCGACCGAGCAACGCAGTGATCGGGCTTCTCAGGCCGAGTCTAGCCGCGCTCGACGCTCGCCTCGGCGGCGGACGGCGCCTCGACACTCGCCAGCACCGCGGCCGTGAGCACCATGGCGGCACCCGCCCACTGCAGCCCGCGCAGGCCCTCGCCGAGGATCAGCGCGGCCGAGAGCACCGCGACCACGGGCTCCAGCGTGGCGACGATGCCGGCCTGGACGGGAGGCAGGCGACGCAGGCCGGCGTAGAAGCACACGAACGGCACCAGCGTCGAGAACAGCCCGAGGGCCAGGAACATCGCCCATGCCTGCGCGCCGTAGCCGGCCGCCAGGATGCGGGCGGGCGGCGTCACCACCGCCCAGAACGCGGCCGCGATCGCGAACGTATAGAAGAGCACCGTCTCCGGCGCATGGCGCGCGAGCCCGCGCTTGGAATACAGGATGTAGAACGTGAACGACACCGCCGCCCCCGCGCCGGCCAGCCAGCCGCGGATCGGGATGGCGCCCGCGTGCTGACCGGCCGCGCCCACGAGCAGCGCCGTGCCGGCGAGCGCGCTGACGACCGCGACGATCACCCGCGGCCGCACCCGGGCACCGCGCAGCGCCTCGAAGCCGACGATCAGCGCCGGCGCCACGTACTGGATCAGGATAGCGAGGCCGACGCCGAGCGTGGCGATCGCGTAGTAGTAGGTGCCCTGCACGGCCGCCACGCCGAAGAGACCGAGGACGACGAAGTAGCCCCAGTCGGCGCGCGGGATGCGCAGGGCCGCCGGCTTCCGCCACACCAGCCACGGGCCGAGCAGCGCCACCGCGATCATCAGCCGCAGCTCGACGACGGTGAACGCCGGGACGTGCAGGTCGCGGAAGACGAAGCGCGCCAGCGTCGCCGACGTGCCCCAGAACAGGGCCGCCGCGAACACCAGGGCGCGGCCACGCGCCAGCGAGCGGTCAGAGGAGACGGCGGCGGCGGAGCCGGAACGTACGCTCAACTAAGTCCTTGCGGATGACCAGGGTCACCACGGTGCCCGGCGGGCCCTCGAGGCGGCGCGACAGTGTCGTCAAGTCGAGCGTGTGGGCGCCGGCGCCGCCGACCGCGACCAACTCGACGCCGGGCGCGATGCCGGCGCGGGCCGCGGGCGAATCGGCCGAGACCGCCACCACCATCGCCGCGCCCTGCTGGCGTTCGAGTTGGAGCCCGACCTGGCAGTACTCGAACGGCCGGTCGTCGCGATAGCCGGGGATCGGATCGAGCCACAGCACCTGCTCGGGATAGTCCACCGCGACGCGGTAGTGCTTGAGGAACGAGTAGCCGATGAGGCCGTGGATGGTGCGGCGGGTGACCCGCGAGAGCACCCGCCCGAGTTCCCCGCTGACGATGCCGAACTCGACGCCGCCGAGTCGCAGCGAGTCGCCGACCGCCTCGAGCTTGGCCGCCGGCACGCGCGCGATGCGGGCTTCGGCGGGACCGATCAGCGTCGGCGCCGAGATCCCCCGCAGGACCGGCCACGCGCCGGCGTGGGCAACCACCTCGCTCAGCACGTCGTCAAAGAGCACGCACTTGGTGGCGCCGGTGTCGATCAGCAGGTCGAGGCGCCGGCTGAAGCGCGGCGGGCGCGGGTCCGAGAGGGTCCCGTGCACCAGGATCTTCCCGTCGCCCACGAGCGCGAAGCGCACGGGGACGGCGCGCGGCGTCAGCGCGAGGCCCAGGCGGCCGCGCGATCGCCCCACGGCCGCCTGGTCCGCCGCGGTGTCGGGGAGGTCGCTCTCCTCCAAGACCTCCGCGGTGCCGGCCCGGCCATGCGTGGCGAGACGCTCCACGTCACCGGACGGGGCTCCCGGGAGGAACGCCGCCACCTGCTCGCGGTAGTCGATCCATACGACGCGATCGTTGAGCGGCTTCTGGCCCAGGAGTCCGAGGACCGGCCGGTCGCTGACCCGGCGCACAATGTCGGCATCCACGGTCAGGACGGGCTGCAGCTGATCCATGGCCCAGTCGCCGAGCGAGAGACGGGGCAGGGGGCTCGCGGTCAGGCCCACCTCGCCCTGCGACGCGGCGCTGTCCGCGATGCCGAGGACGTGCGCGAGCCCGAGGTCGAGTGCCAGGTATCCGGCGCCGGTGTCCAGCGCGAGCGGCCCGGAGGTATCGCGACCCGCCGGTCCGTGAAGTGTAACTTCAAGCAATATAATGCCTTCTAGATTTTCGAATCGTGAGACGACGGTGCCGGGCGGCCAATGGAGCGAGTCGGCTGAGGTGAAGGCCACCGGCGGTGGTGCAGCGGCCAGCGCTTCGCCGCCGCACGAGACGGTGATGATTCCGGCCAGGAGGAGGAACGGGGTCAGCGCCCGCATTCAGTCACGCGCGTATTCCCGGGGTCGCGACCGGTCGGTGTCGATCTCGACCGAGTCCACGCCGTGCTCCAGCATGGTGCAGCGTCCGGTGAAGAAGGCGCCGGGCTCGATGACCACGCTCATCGCCGCGACATCGCCTTCCACGCGGGCGCCGGCCTTCATCTCCAGCGTGCCGAGGGCGCGGATGTTGCCGTGGACGCGGCCTTCCACGACGGCCTCCTTCACCTCGACGTCCGAGCGCATGACCCCGTGGACGCCGATCTCGAGCCGTTCGCAGCTCAGGATGTCGCCCTCGAACTCTCCATCGATGTGCAGCGTGCCCGTGACCATCAGCGTCCCACGAAAGTTCGCGCCGACGCCGAGGATGGTGGTGGCGGGTGGGGTCGCTTCCGGAGCGGTGGGTCGTGAGCGGGAGAACTTCATCATCGTGCCCCCTTCCCTGGCGGCCGGCCGCGTCGGTGGGACCGACGCGCGGGCGTCAGCGGGCGGACGCATGGTCCGCGAGTGGACCGGGGCGCACCCGTTGCCACGGGTGATCCGCCCCGGCTACAACGAAGGCTCTCTCTACATGACACCCCACACCTCGAGGAGTCGTTCGAGATCCGTCTGGCCGTAATACTCGAACTCGATCTTGCCACCCTTCCG
>VBPB01000069.1:0-11273 GCA_005893365.1 Candidatus Eiseniibacteriota bacterium | reverse complement strand
GTTGGCGACCACGGGTCGCGGGCGAGCGTGGGAGCGGCGGAGCTTCCGATTGACAAAGGCCTCGGTCCGGCGAACCGAGAATCCCTTCGACTGCACGTACCGGGCGGCGGCGAGCTGATCGCCGGAACTCTCGAGCCCGAGCAGCGCTCGGGCGTGGCCAGCAGACAGAGTTCCACGTGAAACCATGTCTTGCACCTCGGGGGGCAAGCTGAGGAGTCGGAGTGCGTTGGTGATCGAGCTCCGCTGCTTCCCGACCCGCTCCGAGAGTTGGTCGTGCGTGAGCCCGACCGCTCCGACCAGCGCCTTGTAGGCCTTGGCTTCGTCGATCGGGTTCAGGTCCTCGCGCTGGACGTTCTCGATCAGCGCCAGCTCCATCATCTCCCGATCGTCCACGTTGCGGATGATGGCGGGGATGTTCTCGAGCCCGGCGATCTGGGCCGCGCGCAGACGGCGTTCGCCAGCCACGAGCTGGTACCCATCGGCCTGCTGCCGGACCAGGATCGGCTGCAGCACCCCCGTCGCCTTGATGGACGCCGCGAGCTCGCCCAGCGTCTCGTCATCGAAGCGCGTGCGGGGCTGGAACGGGTTGTTGCCGATGTCGGCGATCGGCAACTGGCGCGCACCGGCACCGCCACGCTCGCTCGCTTCGGCGGCCGGGACCGCGGGGATCAGGGCCTCGAGCCCTCTTCCAAGCACTTTCCTATGCATGATCCAATACCTCCCTGGCCAGTTCACGATAGCTCTCGGCGCCTGAGCTGTGGGGGTCGTACAACACGATCGGTTTTCCGAACGACGGGGCCTCGCTCAGCCTTACGTTCCGCGGGATGACCGCCTTGTAGACCCGCTCCGCGAAGAACTTTCTCGCCTCATCCGCGACCTGCTGCGAGAGGTTGAGCCGCGCGTCGAACATGGTGAGCAGGACACCCTCGATACGCAGCCCGGGGTTGAGGTGGTCCTGCACCAGCCGGATCGCGGCGATGAGCTGCGTGAGCCCCTCCAGCGCCAGATACTCGCACTGGAGCGGGATGAGGACCGAGTTCGCGGCGGTCAGCGCGTTGACCGTCAGCAGGCCGAGCGAGGGTGGCCCATCGATGAGGACGAAGTCGTAGGTTTCGGCGAGCGGCGCCAAGCACTGCTTGAGCCGGGTCTCTCGGGCCATCATGCCCACCAGCTCCACCTCGGCACCCGAGAGGCGCTGGCCGGCGGGGATGAGGTCCATGTTGGCGAGGGCGGTCGGAACGACGGCTTCATTTGGGGGCGCCTGTCCGATCAGCGCCTCATAGATGGTGGTCCGCTGGTCGTTGCCATTGACTCCCAGGCCGCTGGTCGCGTTCCCCTGGGGGTCGATATCAACGAGAAGCACCCGCCGGCTCTCCTGCGCCAGACAGGCGCCGAGATTGATGGCCGTCGTCGTCTTGCCTACGCCGCCCTTCTGGCTGGCGATCGCGATGATGCGTCCCATTCCCTTGCACGCGGGGGCGGACATCCTGCCCACCATTCTGGAGGTGTGTGAGGAGATGCTACGACGCGCTCAAGTTAGCAACCCGGATGGCGCCGAACAAGTGCGAAGTTCCACGTGGAACTGTACCGCGCGATAACCAGCAATCAGTTCATCGCCTTTTCATTACGACGACAACATTCGGGCCGGATCCGACCGGCGCGGTGTTGACGAGCTCCCAATCGGACCGCCATCCGGATTTCTCCGCCAACTCGGCCTCGAACCCGCTTCCCTTCCAGAGGAACGCCTGGCCCCCCGTGGCGATGACCTTCGCGGCGAGGGTAGGGTTCGAGGACGACGTTCTCGAGCCGGTCATTCACGACCTCTATGCTTTCCAACGACAACTCCTGCAATGCTTTCCTTATAAACAGTGTCTTCGTGCGCCGCGACTCGACGAGGGTCCAAGCGCCGGCGACGCCCGCGATGATGAGAGGGATCGCCGGGAGCCCGGCACCCGAGCCGAAGTCGATCCATCGCCGACAGGCCGACTGCTTGAGCAGCGACGCCGGGCCGACGGATTCGATCAGATGCCGCTCGACGATCCGCGCTTCGTCGTTGTGCGATATCAGATTGGAGTGCGATCGATTCCATTCGATGAGCAGGCGCGCATAGCGGCGCAGCGTCTCGATGGCCGGCTCGACCTCGACCCCTGGGCCTTCGAGCGCCGGGCGAAGCGACGCCCACGATTGGCTATCCAGCAGTCTGTCGAGTGCCGCGGGCGAGGTGTTCCGCGACCGGAACGACGGGTCCTGCGGCGTGCGATCTCGCCGCGGAAATGGCCTGCGTCCGCCACCATCGCGCCGGGCGGGCGGGCCATCCCGGCGATCCACCCGCGGCGCTACGGACGCCCGCTCGCGCGTCGGCCCGCTCCGGCGCGGGGCGCGTTCGTAGGCGTCCGCCCCGCGGGCCGAACGCCCGGGCTCCGAGGTCGCGGCCCTCTGACTGGCGGGCCCCGATCTCACGGACGAAGGACGCGTGGGCCATGACCCGGCGGATGCGGGGCGGTCGCTGCCCGCCCGCGCCGACGCGGGACGCGCGGGCCTGGGCCCGGCGGATGCGGGGCGATCGGACCCCGATCTCGCGGGCGAGGGCCGCTTGGGCCACTTGGGGGATGCGGGCCGAGCCGGCCCGGACCGCGGCGGCCCGAACCGCGAGGGCGCGGGTCTCGCGGCGTCCGGCGCACGCCTGCGGGCGCCATCTCGTCCGGAGGCCCGCGCGCCGCGCGCCTCACCGGTCGCGCCGCGTCGCGATGCGCGAGGATCGCGCGGTCGTGGAGTCATCGGCGCAATCTACCACGCGCCCGCGGCGGAGACCGCCCGAGGCTTTAGCGGCGCTCGCTGGCTTCCCCGGATGCTACCGCCTCGCCCCGCGTGGCCGAGCCCGCCGCGGCTCGCCGCGCGTGGACCATGAGCACGGCGATGTCGGCGGGCGAGACGCCGGCGATGCGCGACGCCTGGCCCACCGAATCGGGCCGCCAGCGGGCGAGCTTCTCCTGCGCCTCGCGTGAGAGCCCGACCAGCTCGCGGCCCCAGAGCGAGGCGGGCAGGACCGCCAGGTCGAGTGCGGCCGCCTGGAGGGCGGTGCGCTGCTGGCGCTCGATGTAGCCGCGATAACGGGCGCGCACCTCGAGACAGGCCGCCCACGCCTCGGGAAGCGCGCAGTCGACGCCGGCGGCGCGCAGCGCCGCGACGGAGCCCTCGGGGCGGGCGAGCAGGTCGAGGGCCCGCACCGCGGCCGCGCGCGACGGCGCGGTGGCCGGTGCCGCGGCCGCACCGAGCCTCGTGCCCGGGGCCGGAGCGGCCGCCGCGACGTCCCCATCGTCTGCGACCCCCGCCCCCGGGGCGGTCGCCGCGACCTCCGCACCCTCAGCGGTCGCAGCCCCCCGCGCGATCTCCCGCGCGACGTCCGCATCCTCCGCGGTCGCAGCCCCGCGCGCGAGGTCCGCATCCTCCGCGGTGGCCGCCCGCGGCGCGATCTCCCCGATCGCCGCATCTGGCGCGCCCGCCGCGCACGCCGCCCCCGCCGGCAGGGTCACCATGACGCGGGCGAGGCGCCGCTCCTCGGCATCGAGGGCCGCCACCTTGGCGCGCACCCGCTCCACCTGCTCGTCCGAGAGCAGTCCGAGGTCGTGCCCGAGGCCGCTCAACCGTTCGTCGGCGTTGTCCGCGCGCAGCAGCAGCCGATGCTCGGCGGCCGAGGTGAACATGCGGTAGGGCTCGCGGTGCTCGCGCGTCACCAGGTCGTCCACCAGCACGCCGAGGTAGGCCTGGTCGCGCCGCAGCACGAACGGGGGCTCGCCCCGCACCTGGCGCGCGGCGTTGATCCCCGCGAGCAGGCCCTGACCGGCGGCCTCCTCGTACCCCGAGGTGCCGCAGATCTGCCCGGCCAGGAAGAGCCCCGGGGCCGCCTTCACCTCGAGCGTCGCCGCGAGTTGGTGGGGCAACACGAAGTCGTACTCGACCGCGTAGCCGGGACGCAGCATCTCGGCCCGCTCGAGGCCGCGCACGGTGCGCACGAACTCGAGCTGCACCTCCTCGGGGAGGCTGGTCGAGACGCCGTTGACGTAGATCTCCGGCACCTCGCGGCCCTCGGGCTCGAGAAAGATGTGATGCGCCGCGCGGTCGGGGAACTTGACCACCTTGTCCTCGAGCGACGGGCAATAGCGCGGGCCGACGCCCCGGATGGCGCCCGAATAGAGCGGCGAGTGGTGCAGGTTGCGGCGGATGACCTCGTGGGTCCGCGCGTTGGTGTGCGTGAGATGGCAGGCCACCTGCTCGACCACCAGGCGATCGGTCCAGTGCGAGAACGGCATCGGGGGATCGTCGCCCGACTGGGGCTCGAGCGGCGACCAGTCGATCGAATCGCGATCAAGCCGCGGCGGCGTGCCGGTCTTGAGTCGGCCGCGCTCCAGGCCGAGCTCGGCGAGGCACTCGCTCAGGGCGCGCGCCGCGTGCTCACCGATGCGCCCGCCGTCCACCTGCCGCGCCCCGATGTGGATCAACCCGTTGAGGAACGTGCCCGGCGTGATGACCGCGGCACGACAGCGCAGGCGCCGGCCGTCGGCCAGCTCGATCGCGTGCACGCGGCCGCCCGCGAGCCGCACCCGATGGACGACCCCGGCGATGCGCTCGAGCCCCGGGGTCGCGGCGAGCAGGGCCGCCATCTCCACCGAATAGCGCGCCTTGTCGCACTGGGCCCGCGGCGACCAGACCGCCGGGCCGCGGCCGCGGTTGAGCATCCGGAACTGGATGCCGGCGCGGTCGGTGACGAGGCCCATCACGCCGCCGAGGGCGTCGATCTCGCGCACCATGTGGCCCTTGGCGATGCCGCCGACCGCCGGGTTGCACGACATCTTGGCGCTGTCCTCGAGCCGGACCGTGACGAGCGCCGTGGCGAGCCCGAGCCGCGCGCACGCCACGGCGGCTTCGCAGCCGGCGTGCCCCGCGCCCACCACCACCACGTCGAAGTCGCCCTCGCGCGGCGGCGCCACGGCCGGGTCGCGCGGCGGCGCTACGACCGGGTCGCGCCCCATCACTTGCCCACGCAGAACTTGCTGAAGATGCGGTCGAGCAGGTCGGCGCCGACGGTCCGGCCGGTGACCTCGCCCAGCGCGGCCAGGGCTTCGCGCAGCTCCAGCGCGACGATCTCGCCCGGGCTCCGCTCGGCGGCCGCCTGGGCCGCGCGCCCGAGGGCTAAGCGCGCGCGCTCCAGCGCTTCGGCATGCCGCAGGTTCCCGATCGCCGCACCGAGGTCGCCGCTGGCGGTGGCGCCCAACAGATCCGCCAGCGCCTCGCGCAGCGCCGCGAGCCCGGCGCCCGTGGCGGCCGAGACCGCGACCGCGCGGCGCGGGAGGCCGTCGAGCAGCGCCTCGACCTCGGCGGCCCGGACCGCGGCCGGGCCGCGCGCCGCCTCGAGGTCGCATTTGTTGAGCGCCACCAGCACCCGCCGGCCGAGCAGGGATCGGGCGATGCGCCGGTCCTCGTCGCCCAGGGGGACGGCCGCGTCCACCACCCAGACCGCGACCGCGGCGCCGGCGATCGCCTCGCGGGCGCGGGCGATGCCGATCGACTCGACCGCGTCCCCGCTCTCGCGCAGCCCGGCGGTATCCGAGAGCGTCACGCGGATGCCGGCCAGCTCGATCGCCTCGCTCACCCGGTCGCGCGTCGTGCCGGGCACCGGGGTGACGATGGCGCGCGCCTCGCCGAGCAGGGCGTTGAAGAGCGACGACTTGCCGACGTTGGGACGTCCCACCAGCGGCACGCGCACCCCCTCGCGCACGGCCCGGGCGTAGGGCGCACCCCTCAACAGGCCCGCCAGGTCGCGGTCCACGGCGGCGATGGCGCCGACCACGTGCGGCGGCACCTCGACCCCACCCACGTCCTCGGCGAAGTCGACGCGCGCCTCGACCTCGGCCACCGCGTCGGTCAACCGCTCGCCCAGGGCGTCGAGGCGGCGCGACAGCTCGCCGGCCAGCTGGGAGAGGGCGAGCGCGTGGGCCCGCCCGGTCTCGGCGTGGATCAGGTCGCCCACCGCCTCGGCCTGCGCCAGGTCGAGGCGGCCGTTGAGGAACGCGCGCAGCGTGAACTCGCCGGGTGCCGCCAGGCGCGCGCCCGCGGCGAGCAGGGCGGCGAGCACGCGGCGGCCGGGGAGTGCTCCGCCATGGCACGACAGCTCGACCACGTCCTCGCGCGTGTACGAGCGCGGGGCGCGGAACACCGCCGCGACCACCTCGTCGAGGCGGCGTGCGTCATGGCCCGCCGCAGCCGCATCCGCAGCCGCCGGGGCCGGGCCGCCGTCCGCGGGCGCCGGCCACACCGCCCACCCGTGGTGGAGCGTGTGGCCCCGCGCGTCGGCGAGCGGCGCGGCGCCGCGGAACACGGCGTCGGCGATCGCGAGCGCGCGCGGCCCGCTCACGCGCAGCACCGCCAGCCCGGCGGACCCGGGCGCGGTGGCGAGTGCCGCGATGGTGTCGTCGATGGGCGGGATCACGCTTCCCTCCAACGAAAGGCGCCGGGCCCGCGAACGGACCCGGCGCCTCGAATCTGCGGCCGGGCTACTCGTCCGGTCTGGTTTCTTCCGCCGCGTCGGCCGGCGCGACGCCGAGCTTCTTGATGAGCCCGTCGCCGATCGAATAGGTCTTCACCCGCGTGTCGTCGCGCAACGTCACGTGGATGACCCGCCGCTCCTGGGCGTTGAGGTACTCGGTCTGCAGCTCGCGACCGGTGGACGATGCCTCGTCGGCCATCGAGCGCGCCAGCGCCTCGAGCTCGTCCTGACGGTGCTGCCAGAAGTCGTTGATCTCGAACTGCAGGTGATGGCGCATCGCCCCGCCCCGATTCACCATGAGGTTGAGCAGATGCTGGAGCGCCTGCCGCACCTCGCCCTTGGGGCCGATCAGCAGCTGCTCGCCCTGCGAGACCTGGGCGGTCACGTTCACGTCGGCGCCGTCGGCGCGGGCCGTGACCTTGGCGTCGAAGCCCATCGCCTTGAGGAGATCCTCCGTGGCCTTGACCCCCAGCGCCTCGAGCTCGGCGGCCGGGAGCGCCGGCTCGGACGAAGCCTCGCGCGGCCCGCGCTCGTCGCGGCCTCCGCGGTCGTCACGACCCCGGCCCTCGTCGCGGCCTCCGCGCTCGCGACGGCCCCGGCCCTCGTCGCGGCCCGACCGTTCGCGCGGCGGTGGACTCTGCGCCGGTGCCTCGGACACGACCTCGGGCGCGTGCTCGGTCACCGCGTCCTCCGGCTCCAGCGCCACGACCGAAGCGCCACCCGGCATCGGGCGTTCCCCGCTGCGGCCCCGACCGCCACGCCGTCCGCGGCGGCGGCGGCGACCGCCCTCGCCTCCCGCATCGTCCTGCGCCTCGGAGGGCCCGCCCGGACGCGTCGCCGGGCCACGGTCCTCGCGCGTCGCCGGGGCCCGTTCCTCGCGCGCCGCCGGGGCACGCTCCTCGCGCCTCGGTCCGCCGGCGGCCACCACCTCGCGGCCGTTGCGCCCGCGCTCGCGCTCCCCGCCCCGGCCCTCGCGCCGCGGCTCGCCGCGAGCGGGCGCCCCGCCTTCGCCGCCCTCGCGCCGGCCACGACCGCCGCGCTCGCGGCCGCCACGGCCGCCGCGCTCGCTGCGACCCCGCTCGCCGCGCTCCCCGCGCTCCGAGCGCTCGCCGGGCTCACGCGGCGCACCGCCGGGGCGCGGCATCATCCGCACCTTGTACGGGCGCGCGCCCAGGCCGAGGAAGCCGGACGAGCCTTCCTCCATCACCGTGATCATCACTTCGGCGCGCGGCAGTCCCAGCGCGGTCAGCCCCATACGGACGGCGTCGTCGAGGGTCTTGCCTTCGAAGATCGATTCCTTCTGTCCTGCCATGACGGACCTCGTTGCCTCGTCGGCGCGGGGTGCGCGGACCAGCGTGTGACCCCGGGCGCGAAGCCTGCGAACCATGTTGGATGGGGCGGCGTGGGCGGCCCGCGCGCAACCAGGTGCGCCTCCGGGCACGGCGCTCTCGCCGCCAGGGAAGTGCCTAGGTTACTTCGTTGCGGCCCTCCTGGCCACCTTCTGTCCGCGCCCCACTGGCGCGTCCGGGGCCGCGGGGGCCGGGCCGGCGACCGCCAGATGCCCGTCCTCGCGCAACGCCAGCCACTGCTGGAGAGCGGTCAGGAGGTTCATCACCGTCCAGTAGAGCACGAGCCCGGACGGCAGGTTGTAGAAGAACACGACCATCACCGCGTTCATCATGTACATGCTGCTCGCCTGCCGCGGGTCGGTCGGGGTGAGGCGCTGCGTCAGGAACCCCGAGCCCGCCATGAGCAACGGCAGCAGGCGGAGCGGGAATCCGGCGACCTCGAACAGCTTGTCGGGCGCGGAGAGGTCGTGGATCCAGGCCACGAACGGGGCCTGGCGCAGTTCGATCGCGTTCCAGAGCACCGAGTAGAGCGCGAAGAACAACGGCATCTGGATCAGCATCGGCAGACAGCCGCCCGCCGGGTTCACCTTGTTCTCCCGGTAGAGGGCCATCACCGCGGTGTTGAGCGCCTGCGGATCGTTCTTGTACTTGTCCTTGATGCGCTCCATCTCGGGCTGCAATCGCTGCATGGCGCGCATGCTCTTGATGCTCATCATGTTCAGCGGGTGGAGCAGCAGCCGCACCAGGGTGGCGAGGGCGATGATCGCCAGCCCATAGTTCCGCATCAGCGCGTGGAGCCAGACCATGACCCGCAGCAGCACCTTGCTGAACGGGCTGATCCACGAGAAGCCCAGATCCACGACGCGCTCCAGGTGGACGCCGAGCCGGCTCACCTGGAAGTACTCGTTGGGGCCGAAATAGATGAGGTAGTGGTCCACCGGATCGGTCTCGCCCGGCAGGCCCACCACCAGCGTGCTCACCGCCACATCCTGGTCGGCCGGCGCGTTGCTGGGCAGCAGGGCCCGCTGCTCGGCGGAGAGGGCCCGCGACTCGGTGGCGGCCTCGACCGCGTGGGTCGTGGCCTGGGTGGCCACCACCGCGCCCATGAAGTAGCGGGTCTGCACCGCCGCCCACACCGCGCCGCCCTCGAAGCGCTTGGAGCCCTTGCGCAGGCCGCGCGTCGCCTCGCGGTGGATGCTGGTGCCGACCAGGCTGCTGGACTTGAGCCCGCGGGCGTCGGCCTGGAGGTCGGCCTCGTTGAAGAGCGGCCAGGAGCGCGTGGTGAGCGAGTAGTCCGCAAGCCGCCAGGCCATGGGCACCCGGCTGAGCTCGACCTCGAGGTCGAGCGCGTACGTGTCGGGCCGCACGCGCCAGGTCTGCCGGATCACGAGGCCGCTGCTGTCCCGGGCGGTGAAGGTGAGACGGCGGATGGCGCCGGCGGCATCGAGGCTCTCGGCCGCCGTGTACACCAGGTCGTCGAGCGGGATGCGCGAAGCCCCCGAGCCCAGGTCGACGCCGAAGGACGGCCCGCCGTCGAGCACCACCCGGTCCCCGGACGGCACCGCCTCGCCCCCCGGCGGGCGCACCGCCTTGCCGTCGTGGCTCGAGGCGCCGTGCGCCGAGGCGTAGTGCAGCAGCTCCACCGAGATCAGCCGCGCCCCGCGGCTCGAGAACTCCGCGTGGTAGAGGGGGGTCTCGATGCGGTAGGAGCGCTCGAGCTCGGCCGAGATGGGCCTGAGCGGCAGCGCCGCGAGGACCGTGTGGGCCGCAGGCGTGGCGCTCGGCGTCCCGCCGGCCGGCGCCGGCCGCGCGGCACGCGCCGCCCCGAGCGCGCCCGTGGCGCGCCCCGAGGTGTCCGCCGCGCCGCGCAGGCTGTCCCCGGTCGCCACCTGCGGGGGCCGCACCGGCTTGAGGTAGTGGTCGAGCCCGAACACCTTGAGGAGGTAGGGATAGCCGATCAGCACCAGCACGCACAGCCCGACCGCGACGATGGTATTGCGGTTCACGAGCGCGGCACCGGGTCGTAGCCGCGGGCCCCGAGCGGATGGCAGCGCGCCAGGCGGCGGACCGCCAGGGCGAGCCCGCGCCTGAGCCCGTGGCGCTCGAGCGCCTCGCGGGCGTACTCGGAGCACGAGGGCGCGTAGCGGCAGGCGCCGCGCATGAGCGGCGGGGCGAGGCGCTGATAGAGGCGGATGAGCAGCCCCGCCAGCCGGACGAGCGGGCTCACCGCTCGCCTCCGGCGAGGGTCGGCCGCGGGGTCAGCGGCGCCAGCGCCCCGGCCGCGGCCAGGACGCGCTCGACGTCGCTCGCCAGGTCCTGATGCGGTGCCACCACGGTCGAGCGGGTGGCGACGAACATCAGCAGGTAGCCCTGGGGCGGCACCCGGGGCCAGCGGCGCCGGACGATCTCGCGCAGGCGGCGCCGCGCGCGGTTGCGCTGCACCGCCCCGCCCACGCCGCGCCGGCTGGCCACGAACGCCACGCGCGTGACCTGATCGGGGTGGGCGAGCGCTACCAGCACGCAGTGCCCGCCGCGGAACGCCCGGCCCCGCGCCTTGACCGCCACGAAGTCGGCGGCGGCCGTCAGGCGGTTGCGCGGATGGAGGGCTTCCGAGGGTCCCGTGGTCATGAGCGGGCGGCCGATCCCGGACGGGAGACCCGTCGCGGTCGAGAGGGGACCGGAAGCGCCCGGGCCGGGGAACGGGCCCGCCGGGCGCGGCAGCCGGTGGCTCGGCGCGTGCGTCGCGAGGTGAAGCGGCAATGCGCGGGGACGGCGCGGCTACGCCGACGAGACGGTGAGGCGCTTGCGGCCCTGCTTGCGGCGGGCGGCGATCACCTTGCGGCCACCCGTGGTCTTCATCCGCGAGCGGAAGCCGTGGGTCTTCTTCCGATGGCGGTTGCGGGGTCGATACGTGGAGTCCTCGTTTCTGCAGGGTCTTAGCGCGGAGAAAGACGCGGCAGATTACGGGACCGGGCGGGCCGCGTCAAGCCGGCCCGGCTGGTGTAGAGTCCCGCACGGCCCAGGTCCCCCGCGGTGCGCGGGGGTGCCGGGCCGGGAGGTCGTGCGATGGAAATGGGTTGGAGTTGGGGGCTGGTGATCGCCGGGGCGTTGTTAATCCTGGTCGAGGTCGCCTTCGGGGGCTTCGCCGGGTTCGACCTGGTCCTCATCGGCTCGGCCTTCGTGGTCGGCGGCGGGGTCGGGTTGTGGACGCAGCGCCCGGCGGTGGGGCTGATCGTGGCGGCGGTGCTGTGCCTGTTCTACATCGCCGCGGGCCGCCGCTGGGTGCGGGCGCGCCTCAGGCCCAAGTCGGTGCCGAGCAACGCCGACGCGTTGCTGGGGGAGCGAGCGCTGGTCACGGTCCGGGTGGCGGAGCACGCCCC
>VBPB01000068.1 GCA_005893365.1 Candidatus Eiseniibacteriota bacterium | reverse complement strand
CCTGGGCGATGAGCGCGTCGAGCACGCTGTCCGAGATCTGGTCGGCGATCTTGTCGGGGTGTCCTTCGGTCACGGACTCGGAGGTGAACAGGTGGCGGGATCCCATCACGGCTCCTCGAGGTTGCGGGTTGACCCGGCGCCCCTGGCGGTCCGGGTTGGGCTGCGCTAGGTGATGTTGACTTCGCTCGAATCGCCGACGTTGAGGCGCTTGAAGGCGCCGCGCACGATGGCGTTCTCCCCCACCACCGATCCTTCGATCAGCAGCTCCTCGACGATGGCGTTCTCGTTGATGATGGCGTCACGGATGATGGCGTTCTTGAGCCTCGCCCCGGCGCCGACCGATACGTGGGGGCCGAGGATGCAGTTCTCGATGACGGCGTCCGCCGCGACCACCACCGGCCGGTGGACCACCGAGCCCGGCACCGTCGGGGTGTCGCCGCGCCGGCTGAGCAGCACGCGGTTGGTCTCGAGCAGCGTGTGAGCGTCTGGCCGTTCTGCACCATCAGCTCCATGGCGTCGGTGAGCTGGAACTCGCCCTTGGTGCGGATGCCGCGCCGCTGGAGCTCCTCGAGCGCCTCGAACAGCGGGCGTGCGTGGGTGAAGAAGTAGATGCCGGTCAGGGCCAGGTTCGAGGCCGGCCGCTCCGGTTTCTCGATCAGCAGCGTCACCCGCCCGTTGCGGTCGGTCTCGACGATGCCGAAGCGCTTGGGGTCGTCCACCGCCTTGACGCCGATGCTGTGGGTGTCACCGGCGAGCACGCCCTTCAGGTCGGCCTCGAAGATGGTGTCGCCGAGGATGATGAGCACCGGCCGGTCGCCGACGAACGGGGCCGCCAGCGACACCGCGTGGCCCAACCCGAGCCGCTCCGGCTGGTCGACGAAGTGGGTGGTGAGTCCGGGGTAGTGCGCGGTCACGTACTCGCGCACCAGATCGCCCATGTAGCCGACGATGAGCACCGCCTCGTGGATGCCGAGCCCGGCCAGGTCGTCGAGGATGTGGGCGATGATCGGCTTGCCCGCCACGTGGAGCAGCACCTTGGGCAGCGTGGCTCATCTTAAGGTCCTCACGATCGGGCACGCTTCACTCCCGGGTCCGGTGCCGGGCGCCCCGCCAGGTAGGCGAGCCGCCGCTTGAACTCGTCGATGCTCGCGATCGGCGTGGGATCCACGCCGGACGCGAGCGCCAGATAGAGACTCAGGTAGTCGCCGAACTGGACCAGCGAGGCGACGCGGGCCAACCGCTGCCCGCCCGCCGACGCCACCTCGTACACGGCCGCACCCTGGCGGGCCGCGTACTCGCCGGTGAGGGTGAGCCGCGCCCGCGTCGCCGCCGAGTCCTCGGCGTCGCGCAGCAACAGCACCGCCACCGACTTCGCCAGCGCGCCCGGCCGCTCCCAGCCGACGATCTCGTTGTGGTTGAGCTCGGGCACCACCGCCGAATGGCCGGGCATCTTAGCATTTTCGTTGAGCTGCTGCCGCATGCGCAGCGCCACCGCGCCCGTGCGCTCGACCCCGGCGTAGATGAACACGAAGCGGCCGGCGAGGGCGCGGGCCATGCGCTTGGCGGGGTTCTCCGCCTCCGGCACGCCGGGGGCCAGCGCGAGGTTGCGCTCGCGCAGCACGCCCGCCGCCTCGTGCCACGCGGTCACGTCGCCGTCGGTCCAGCCGATCGCCCCCAGCAGCGAGGCCATCGTCACCCACGACGCGAAGATCGCGGCGCGCGGCGGGGCGCCCCCGGGCAGGAAGGCGCACGGCACGCGGTCGCGGCGGCACCACTCGCCGAGCGTGCCGCCGGTGGTGATGGCGACCCGCGGGATGGCGCGCGCGCCGGCCTCCTGGTAGAGCGCCAGCGTCTCCTCGGTCTCGCCCGAGTACGACGAGAGCAGGCAGAGCGCGTCGCGGTCCACGAACGCCGGCCAGTGATCGTCGCGCACGGTGACCAGCGGCCGCGGCAGCCGGTCGTGGTAGAGCGAGGCGGTCAGGTCGGCCGCGATGGCCGAGCCGCCCAGCGCCCCGACGGCGAGCAGCGAGGGCGGATCGGCGATCGCCCGCCACGGGACGGCGCCCATGCGCGCGAGCGCGTCCTCGATCTGCTCCGGCTGCGCGGCGATGCGCGCCGCCATGCCCGCCGCGTCCCGCGGGCCGTACGGGGGCTCGAGCGACGGGCCGCTCACGCCTCGTCCCCGTCGCCGAGCAGGTAGTCGGGCAGCACCGTGTCCAGCTCGGCGTGCAGCAGCGCCCGCACCGCCTCGGCGTGGTCGCAGGCCAGGGCCCGCTCGGCCAGCGCGCGCGCCTTGAGCACCGGCACGCTGCGCAGGGCGGCCTTGACGCGCGGCAGGTCGAAGCACGAGACCGAGAGCTCATCGACCCCGAGCCCGAGCAGCAGGATGGCGTGACGCGGGTCGCCGGCCATCTCGCCGCACACCCCCACCCAGCGCTGGGCCTGG
This sequence comes from Candidatus Eiseniibacteriota bacterium, assembly GCA_005893365.1. Taxonomy (GTDB): domain Bacteria; phylum Eisenbacteria; class RBG-16-71-46; order RBG-16-71-46; family RBG-16-71-46; genus WS-11. The sequence goes on along the minus strand of VBPB01000068.1, from coordinate 16,949 downwards.
TGGCCGCTGTGCACGGTGTGACGCAGGCTGCGCAGCACCGCCGGGCTCAGCGGCTCGTACAGGTGCGACATGCGCTGGTTGTCGCGGTCCATGGCCAGCGTGTACTGGATCAGGTCGTTGGTGCCGATGGACAGGAACCGCGCCTCGCGCGCGAGCAGATCGGCCACCCAGACCGCGCTCGGGGTCTCGATCATCAGGCCCACCTCGAGGTCCCGGTCGTAGGCGGAGCCGGCCCGATCCAGCTCGGCGCGCGCGCGCCCGCACAGGTCCAGGGCGGCACGCAGCTCCTCGAGGCTCGAGATCATCGGGAACATCATGCGCACCCGGCCGTGGGCGCTCGCCCGGTAGATGGCCCGGATCTGGGCGCGGAACACCTCGGGATGCGAGAGCGCGAAGCGGATGCCACGGTAGCCCAGGAACGGGTTGGTCTCGTGCGTGGTGCCCAGGTACGAGGCCACCTTGTCGCCGCCCAGGTCCATGGTGCGGAAGATGACCGGCCGCGGGCTCATCCGCTCGGCCACGGCGCGGTAGGCGCGATACTGCTCGTCCTCGCCCGGCAGCTCGGCGCGGTCCAGATAGAAGAATTCGGTGCGGAAGAGCCCGATGCCGTCCGCGCCCACCTCGAGCACGCCCTCGACCTCGGCCGGCAGCTCGATGTTGGCGGCCAGGTCCACCTTGAACCCGTCCGGCGTCACCGCCGGCAGGTCGCGCAGCGCCGCGAGCGCCTGCGTGCCGGTGTCCACCCGCGCGCGGCGCGCGCGGTAGCGCCCGCTCGCGGCCGCGTCGGGGTTGAGCTCGAACTCGCCGCGGAACCCGTCGACGATGCCCAGGTCGCCGTTCTTGACGTGCTGCATGACGCCGCGGACCGCCACCACCGCCGGGATGCCGCGGCCGCGCGCGACGATGGCGCTGTGCGAGGTGCGCCCGCCCACCTCGGCCACGAACCCGAGCACCCGCCGGCGGTCGAGCAGCGCCACGTCGCTGGGACCGATCTCGTGCGCCACGATCACCGCCGGGGCTTCGAGCCCGCTCAGGCCCTGGCGGGTGTCCCCCATCAGATGGCGCAGCACGCGCCGCTCGACGTCGAGGATGTCGGAGCGGCGCTCGCGCAGGTACTCGTCCTGGACCCGCTCCAGGCGCGCCGCCACGGCGGTCATGTAGTCCCGGAACGAGACGCCGGCGTTGCGCCGCCCGCGGATACTCTCGTGCACGGCGCGGCGCAGGTCGGGGTCGTCGACCATCATCATCTGCGCGTCGTAGATGGTGGCTTCCTGCTCGCCGAGCTCGTGGGCGATGCCGTGGCGGATCTGCTCCAGGTCGCGCCGCGAGGCTTGCAGCGCCGACTCGAAGAACGCGATCTCCGCCTCGACCCGGTCGGCGGCGATCGGGAAGTCCTTGACCGCGTGGTCCTCGGGGATGATGACGTGGACCGGGCCGACCCCGATGCCCGGCGAGGCGGCGATCCCCTGGAACCTCATGAGGTCGCCCCGCTCACGGCTCGCCGCCGAACTTGCCGTTCACCAACGCCTCCAACGCCGCCAGCGTCTCGCGCTCGTCCTCGCCCTCGGCGCGCACCCGGATGCTGGCGCCCTCCTCGGCCGCCAGCATCATCACGCCCATGATGCTCTTGCCGTTCACCTCGAGGTCGTCGCGGCTCACCAGCACCTGCGACCGGAAGCGGGCCGCGGTCTTCACGAACAGGGCGCAGGCGCGCGCGTGCAGTCCCAGCTGGTTGCGGATGACGAGATGCGATTCGACCACGCGCCCTCCCGGCCCTGACCCGATCAGCGGAACCACGCGGCGACGAGACACAGCCCCCCCGCCCCGAGCGCCAGGTGCGTGGGCGACGGCCGGGCGTGCTGGGCCGCGACCAGCCCCAGCGCCAGGCCGCCCGCGAGCGTCACCTGGAACGTCAGGCTCTGCGGCTCGCCGCCCGGCACCAGCAGCGCCGCCACCACCACGCCCACCAGCGCCGCCCCGAACTCCGAGAGCAGCGAGATCAGCCGCTCCAGCCGCTCGCGCAGCCCCTGCCCCAGCACCGCCGGCCCCAGCCGGTAGCCCCAGGCCACGCCGCGCGCGCGCAGCGTCAGGTGGACGGCGTTGTAGCACACCCAGAGCGCCAGCGCTCCGGTCCACGATCCGCCGAGCGCGAACAGCACCCCCAGGCAGGCGGCGAACGGGCGCAGCGTGAACCACAACAGCCGGTCGCCGAGGGCGGCCAGCGCCGAGCCCAGCACCATCTTGACGCGCGCCACCCCGTCGTAGGCGGGCTCGGCGGCCCGCGCCTGCTGCTCCTCGAGGTTCGCGACCGCGCCGAGCGCCAGCGAGGCCAGCGTGGGCTGGGTGTTGAAGAACGCGGTGTGTTCGGCCAGCCGCTGCTGGCGCCGTCCCGGATCGGCGTAGAGCCGCTCCAGCACCGGCGCCAGGCACCAGGCCCAGCCCAGCCCCTGCTGGCGCTCGTAGTTCCAGGTGGCCTGCAGCAGCCAGGTGCGCGCCGCCACCCGTCTCAGGTCGCTCCGGCTCACGCTCGCCATATCAGGGCGACCCCACGACCAGCACCAGCCATGCGGCGATCAGCGCCGCGCCGAACACGGCGACCCGCGAGAGCCGCCGCTGGACGAAGAGATGGAGGATCTGCGCCAGACCGAAGCCGAGCCACAGGGGCTGGGCCAGCCGCCACGCCCGCGCCAGCCGCAGCGATTCCCCGCCGGCGAACCGGTCGAGACCGGCGATGGCCACCCCGAGGCAGGCGGCTGAGAACCCTACACCGAGCGCGAACGCGAGGACAACGGCGGCCCGGTGCGCCTCGCCCAGCGCGCGCGGTTCGCCCGCGCGGAGCCGGGATTCGCACCAGCGCGCGAGCCCCTCGTTGAGCCGGCGCTGCCAGCGCAGGACCGCGCTGCCGAGCAGGGCGGCGATCAGGCCGCTCATCACCCCCAGCATCGCGCAGGCGTCCTGGGTGAACGAGAACGGACGCCCGGCCGCCAGCGCCACCGCCGTGCCCACGCCCACCACCCCGCCGGTCGCGTAGTCGGCGGGGGTACGGGCCCCGATCGGCACCGTGCTCGCCGCCAGCAGCTGGAGCACGATCGCGGTCTCGAGCGCCACGCGCCAGTCGCCCCAGATCGCCGCGAGCAGGGTCCCGGTCACGAGCGGTTGCGCCAGCATGGTTTGGGCGACCGGCGTGGCGTCGAGGGCCGCGAGCCCGCCCAGCAGCAGCGTCAGGAGCAGCGGCAGGTTCACCTAGACTGCCCCCGAGCGTCCCGGGGCGAGGCGGAAGTGGACCCGCCACGGCTGGCCGGGCTCGAGCGTCGCCGCCAGGCCGAAGCGCACCTCGATGCCCTGGAAGACACGCTCGGCGCCGGCCTCGGAGAGCGACACCGTCTCGATCGGCGCGCGGTCCACCGTCGCCGGGCGATCGGTCCACAGCTCGAGCCTGAGGCCGGCCCACTGGTCCACGAACGCCAGGCGCCGGACCGCCGCGTGGTGGGCACGGGCCGCGAAGTTGGGCGGCGTGGCGGGGACACCCTCGATCTCCACGAACCGGTCCGGCGCGTCGGGCACGTGGAGGCCCAGGTTGACCTCGACCGTCAGCAGGCCCTGGCGGGCGCGCTCCGAGCGGAGCGTGTACTCCACGCCGAGCATGCCTTGGTCGTCCACCGCGAAGCGCTTGGCGAGCGCCGGCGCCTCCGCCTCGGGGGTGGTCAGCGTCAAACCCTGCTCCCCGCCCGCGCCCACGGCGAAGCCCACCTCGGCCCACTCGTGCAGGGCACCCCCCTCCTCCCAGCGGTCGACGAACGCGTCGCGCCCGTGCCGGTCGACGGCTTGAGCCAGGGCGGCGAGCCCCGCCTCCTTGAGCCGCGGGGCGCCGTGGATGGTCCGGCCCTCGGCCGCCCCCACCTCGGCCTCGTGGAGTTGCTGGTGGTAGGCCTCGCGGCGGCGGGCGAGCGTATCGCCGTAGTTCCAGAGGCCGACGCGATCGTCGAAGGCCCAGAGCCGGCCGCCGCGCGCCGACACCCAGGCGGCCCAGGCCGGGGTCTCCAGCAACAGATCAGCCCAGCCGTCCAGATCGAAGTCCCCACGCTGGATACGCGGCTCGGCCGGCGCCAGGTACGACTCGACGGCGATCAGCTCGCGGTAGAGCGCGGACCGGAGATGGGGCAGGTAGAGGCCGCCGAAGACGCCGTGCCAGTAGGGGCAGTTGCACTGGGCCCGCCACAGCCGGGTGCGCGCTTCGCGCCAGCGCTCGTCGTCCTCCGCCGGGGTCTCCCACAGCCGGCGCGAGGCGTGGAGCATCCGCTTGTGGAGGCGATTGGCCTCCGGATAGCGCACCGAGAAGTTGCGCCACGAGCCGCCGCGCAGCAGGTCGCGCGCCGCCTCGCCGAAGACGGGCTCGAGCAGCTCGGCGGCGCGATGGTGGCGCGCCTGGGCCGCGGGCGGCAGCGACCACTCCTCCATCTCGTGATACGAGGCGGTGGGCAGGTAGGCGAGCCCGCGCGGCGCATGATGGGCGATCGCCTCGCCCGGGGGACGCAGCGTAAGCCACGGCTCGGCCGCCAGCGCGTCGGCGAAGCGCTCGAGCCAGCCCTGGTCGTAGCAGCGCTCGCGCGTGCCCGGCCAGACGCCGAACTTCTCGCCGTCGTCGCCCAGCACGGCGATGCGCCCCTCGCCGCCCTCGGCGACCCGCCGCAGCAGCTCGACCGTCTGCGCCGGCTCGCCGAAGGGGACCAGGTAGCGCAGCTCGCGGTGGATGGGGAAGACCGCCAGGCTCCGGCCCTGGTCCTCGGTCAGGTAGTAGCCCCACAGCGCGTCGCGCTCGAAGCCCGCCGCCACGAAGTGGGCATCGTCGACCGCGGTGTACTGGGCCTCGGCGGCCACCAGGCTCGAGGCCAGTCCCGGTTCCCACACCCGCTCGGCGAGCCACAGCCCGCGCGGGCGCCGTCCCAGCTCCAGCTCCAGCCAGTCGGCCATGGCGCGGATCTGGCCGCGGCGATCCACCTCGGGGATGGCGGGCAGGATGGGCTCGAAGAAGCCGCCGCCCCACAGCTCCACCTGCCCGCGATCCACCAGCGCCCGCAGGCGCTGGAGGTACTCGGCGTGATGGAGCGCCAGCCACTGCAGCAGCGGGCCGCTGTGGTGGAGGGCGAGCCGGAACGCGGGGCGGCCTTCCAGGAAGGCGAGGAACGGGGCGTAGGCGTCGTCGTACGCCTGCTGGAACACCCCGTCGAAGTTCCCGACCGGCTGGTGGTCGTGGACGATGAGCGTGAGCGTGAGGGGGCGCATGGGTCAGCCGCCCAGGCGCCGCGCCGGCCGGTCGTGCCTCACGCCGGGGCGCTCTCGGGATCGAGGGCGGCCAGCGACTCGACGCGCGCGCCGGGGACGTCCTGGACCTCGAGCGCCACGCTCCGCGCCAGCAGGGCGCGAGCGCGCGCGCGGTCGGCCTCGTCCAGGTAGATGTACTCGTTGACCTTGGATTTCCCGGGCGCGTAGTGGAGACCGCCGAGGTTGAATCGGGCCACCGCGGCGCCGGCCTCGACCAGCGCCAGGGCGGCCGCCAGGTCGCGCACGATCAGGAAGGCCCCGCCGGCGGCGAGGTTCTCCTCCGCCCAGGCCGCGGCCATCGCCGCGACCGACACCACGCGCACCTCGATGCCGGGGGCGGCGACCGCGAGCAGGTCGCGCTCCCAGGGGTCGGCGGCCGCGCCGTCGTCGGCCACCCAGAGGCGGTCGGGATGCAGGCGCTGGCCCCACGCCACCACCACCTGGCCGTGGATGAGACGGTCATCGATGCGCTGGAGCAGCCAGCTCATGACGGCTGGCCGTGGTGCAGGCGGACGCTGTCCCGCCCCTTCCTCATCAGCCGGTCCGCCAGGGCCAGGGGACCGTACTCGTCGCGATTGTGGAGGTAGTCGAGCAGCATCGGCAGGTTGAGACCGGTCACCACCACCACGTCGCCGTGGCCGCGCGCCGCCGCCACGCCGCAGATGTGGCAGGAGCCGCCCCAGAAGTCGGTGAGCACCAGGCCGCCGTCGCGCCAGGTCTCGAACCGGCGGGCGATCGCCTGCTCCATCTCTTCGCGCGAGAGGCCCTCGTTGGAGAGCACCTCGACGTCCTCGACCGCGCCATAGACCTTCTCGGCCGCCCGCATCAGGGCGGCGGCCAGGTCGGAGTGCATCACCAGCAGCGCGGGGGTGCGGGGGTTCATGGCGGGACCTCGTCGTGGCCGCGCGGGCGGGGGCTCATTCGGTGTCCTCGCGCACCCAGGCCCGGGCGGCGCTCTTGCGCTTCATCAGCTCGATCAGGTGCTGATTCAGCCGCTCCGCCGGAGAATACCCCCCGTAGACCTTGACCAGGTAGTTGAGCGCGATGACCTCGGCGATCACCGTGATGTTCTTGCCCGGCGAGATCGGCACCTGCACCAGCGGGACCTCGACGCTCAGGATCGAGGTCTTGCGGTCGTCGAGGCCGGTGCGCTCGTAGTCCTCCTCGGCCGACCACTCGCGCAGGTTGACCTCGACCTCCACCCGCTTCTGCAGGCGGATGGCCCGGATGCCGAACACGGTCTGCACGTCGATGATGCCGAGGCCGCGGATCTCCATGTGGTGCCGCAGGAGCTGGTTGCCGGTGCCGATCAGCACGTCGCCGTGGCGGCGGGTGATGGTCACCACGTCGTCGGCCACCAGCCTATGGCCGCGCTCGACCAGGTCGAGTGCCGTCTCCGACTTGCCAATGGCGCTGCTGCCGGTGAACAGCAGGCCGCAGCCGTAGACGTCCACCAGCGAGCCGTGCACCGAGACCTGCGGCGCGAACATGTGGTCGAGGTACGCGGTGAGCGAGTGGATGAACGGCGTCGTGCTCTGGCTGGTGCGCAGCACCGGCACCTCGCAGGCGTTGGCGCGCGCGACCAGGTAGCCGGGCACCTCGAGGCCCTTGCACACCACGATGAGCGGCATCTCGAACTGGAACAGACGGTCGATCGCCCCCTGCACCGCCTCGGGGCTCAGCGTGGCGAGGTAGGTGAGCTCGGTCTGGGCGATGATCTGGATGCGCTCGGGCAGGAAGTTCTCGACGAACCCCATGAGCGCCATCCCCGGCCGGTTGATGTCGCTGACGCTGATCTCGCGGCGCGAGGCGAGCGATTCGGTGAGCGACTCGAGCTGCAGCTCCTGCCGCTGGTCCTCGAACAGCCGGGCAACGCTCAAGGTCTGCACGCGGCCTCAATCCTCCATGGGCCGGCGGCCCGGGCCGCCGTTCTCGGGGCGGTCCGGGACGTCGTCGAACGTCTCGTCGTCGAGGCCGGACTCGAGGGCCGCCTCGCCGGGCGCGGGGGTGGCCTCGGCCGCGCTAGCGCCCAGCCGGCCGCGCCCGGCGCGCTTGCGGTCGAGGCGCTTGCCCTTGTCGCGGCGGATCTGGGCCTCGATGCGGCTGGCCGCCAGCTCGACGGCCGCGCGCGGGTCGTCGGCCTGCTCGCGGCCGACGAACTCGCCGCGGCGGAGCTTGAGCGTGACCTCGGCCGAGTGGCGGTACTTCTCGGCCGCCACCACGACGTGCGCCTCCATCAGGTCGCGGGGATCACGGAAGTAGCGGAGCAGCCGCTCCAGGCGCTGCTGGACGAAGGTCCGGACCTCGGGGTCGAGTTCGCAGTGACGGGCGGTGGTGGTGACCTTCATGGCCTACCTCGTCGAGCGTGGCCGCGCCGGGTCTGCGACCCCCCCGGCCGCGGCGGTGGATCAGGCGACCCGCCGGCGGAATCGGGCCGGCAGGATGCTCAACTGCTCGCGGTACTTGGCCACGGTGCGACGGGCGATGCGCAGACCCTTCTCGTGCAGCAGGTCGGCGATGCGCTGGTCGGACAATGGTTCCTTCTTGTCTTCCTCCTCGATGAGGGTCTTGATGATGTCCTTGGCGGTGCGGGCCGACACGTCCTCGCCGTCCTCGGTCTCGAGTCCGGACGAGAAGAAGAACTTGAGCTCGAACACGCCGCGCGGGGTCTGCACGTACTTGCCGCTGCACACCCGGCTGACGGTGGATTCGTGCATGTCGATCTGACGGGCCACCTGCTGCAGCGTCAGCGGGCGCAGGAAGGCGATGCCCTTGTCGAAGAACTCGCGCTGCTCGCGGATGATGCAGCTCATGACCTTGATCATGGTGCGGCGGCGCTGCTCGATGGTCTGGATCAGCCAGCGCGCCGAGTTGAGCTTGCCCTGGATGTACTCGCGGGTCTTGGTCTCGTTGCCCTTGGTCTCGGACTTCTTCTTCTCGCGCAGCACGCTCTCGTAGGCGGACGAGATCCTGAGCCGTGGCACGTTGCGGTCGTTGAGCAGCACCACGTACTCGTCCTCGACCCGCTCCACCACCAGGTCGGGGACCACGTACTTGGGATCCTCGGCCGACACCTCGAGCCCGGGCCGCGGGTTGAGCGTGGCGACCACGTCGGCCGCCGCCTGCACCTCCTCGACCGTGCACTTGAGCTGGCGCGCGATCTCGGGGAAGCGCCGGTTGACCAGGTTGTCGAACTGGTCGTGGATGAGGCGCCAGACCAGCGTGTCCTTCTCGCCGCGGGTCTCGAGCTGGATGAGCAGGCACTCGCGCAGATCGCGCGCCCCCACCCCCACCGGCTCGAGCGCCTGGATCACCATCAGCGCCCGCTCGCACTGCTCGATCGGACAGCCGGTGGCCTGGGCGACCTCCTTGAGCGGCGACACCATGTAGCCGCGGTCGTCGAGCGAGCCCACCAGGAACTCGCACAGCGTCATGTGCTCGGGCGGGATGCTGAGGAAGTGGAGCTGCTCGAGCAGGCTCTCGGCCAGCGTCGTGCGGGTGACCGGCACCTTCTCGAGGAACTCGATGCTGGTCTCGCTCTGCGGCACGTAGGTGCGGTCCAGGGCGCCGTCCTGCATGTACTCGGACCAGTCGATCGGGTCCTCGTCGGCGGGCTCCTCGGCCTCCTGGTTGGCGGTCTCCTCGGGTGAATCCTCCTTGGCCAAGTCCTCGCTCTCGGTGACCTCGTCGACCTCCTCGAGCAGCGGGTTCTGCATGATCTCCTGCTTCAGGATCTGCTGCAGCTCGAGGGTCGGGACCTGGAGCAGCTTGAGCGCCTGCTGCAGGCGCTGGGTCATGATCAGCACCGGCCGCTGCGAGAGATTCAGCGAATGTTTCATCTCCATCGTGGTTGACTCCCTGTCACAGGCGGAACCGCTCGCCGAGGTAGATCTCCCGCGCCCGCGGGTCGGCGGCCAGATCCTCGGCCGAGCCCTGAAGCAGGATGCGTCCCTCGTACATGATGTACGCACGGTTGGTGATGCTCAAGGTCTCGCGCACGTTGTGGTCGGTGATCAGGATCCCCAGCCCCCGCTCGCGCAACCGGCGCACGATGTCCTGGATCTCGGACACCGCGATCGGGTCGATGCCCACGAACGGTTCGTCCAGCAATAGGAATGACGGCTGGCGGACCAGGGCCCGCGTGATCTCGACGCGCCGCCGCTCGCCCCCCGACAGCTTGTGGGCCTGGCGGTCGGCCAGATGCGTCAGGTTGAGGTCCTCCATGAGCCGTTTGAGCCAGCACGCCGAGCAGGTTGTCGCGCACCGTGAGGCGGCGGAAGATGCTGGGCTCCTGCGCCAGGTAGCCGAGCCCGCTGCGCGCGCGCCGGTAGACCGGCTCGTCGGTGATGTCGCGTCCGTCGAGGAGGATGCGCCCCTCGTTGGGGCGGAGCAAGCCGACGATCATGTAGAAGGAGGTGGTCTTGCCCGCGCCGTTGGGTCCCAGCAACCCCACCACCTCGCCGCGCCGGACCTGGATGGTGACGCCGCTCACGACGCGCCACTTGCCGTAGAAGCGCACCAGCCCCTCGGCCACCAGGCCGTCCCCGCGCACGATTGGCGGCGCGATGTCCGGCACGATCGCCGCGGAGGGCTGCGGGCTCACGGCGTCCCCTTGCGCGATTCGACCGCGCCGCCCGAGCGCGTGCGCACGGTCGCCTTGACCTGGCGCTTGAACTGGAAGTCCTTGAGCTCGGGATCGCTCTCGAAGCCGTACCCGGTCAGCACGTCCCCGCCGCGGTCGACGCGCACGAAGGATTCGGTCTCGATCCGCTGCCGCTTGTTGAGGAAGTGGAGCAGGTCGGTGGTCATCCGGGTGCCCTCGGTGGCCTGGATCACCACGTCGCCGCGCGCGGTCATGTCGTGGGTGAGGTCGTTCATCTCCCCCTCCCGGGCGGTCATGGTCGAGGAGCGCTGCCCCTTCTCGTCGTAGAAGTCGATCCGCATGTCGCGGGCGACCACCAGGTTGCGATTGCGGTAGGTGGCGGCCGAGCGGGCGTACATCTTCCACTGCACGTCGCCCTGGTCGGTCTCGGTGGCCACGAAGTCGCTCACCTCGCTGTCCGGGAGCTGCCCCGCCACCGGGACCGAGCTGACGCGCGGCGTCTGGTCGCAGCCCGGCAGGCCGAGCAGCGCGGCACCCAGGCAGATGGCGGCCAGCGCTGGGAGTCGGTGGTTCGCGTAGGGGCGCATTGGAGGTTCCCCGATGGGCCCGTGAGCCCGGTCAGATGTCTCGTTCGCCACGCTAGCAAACGCCTCGCGGACCCGCAAGCACGGCGTGTGCCAGAACCAACTACGCATGGGTTATCGGGCTGAAGCGGGCGCGACTTGACGCGGATGCGCACCTCGCCGTCGGGGAGAGGGCGGTCCGGAGCGACAATCCGTCACCGTCGGTTCTGATGCCGCGCCGCGCCGGGCGACGCGGACCTTGCTGCGGCGGGCCGGCCGTGGGGTCGTTCAGCCGCCCGAACGCAGGCAGTCGTGCAGATGGAGCACGCCGATCGGCCGCCGCCCGCCGTCCACGACCACCAGGGCCGTGATCGGACCCGGCGCGTGCTCCTCCATGGTCCGCACCGCGGTCGCCACCAGCGTCTCGGGCGGGATCGTGCTCGGGGCGCGCGTCATCACGTCGGCGGCGGTCAGGTGCCAGGGATCGGCGTGCTTCACCAGGATGCGCTTAAAGTCCCCGTCGGTCACGACCCCGCTCAAGCGGCCGTCGCGATCCAGGACGGCGGTGATGCCGAGACGCTTGTCCATGATCTCCAGCATCACGGCGCGCAGCCCCGCGCCCTCGCGCACCCTGGGGACGGCCTCCCCCGCGTGCATCAGCTCGCCGACGCGCCGCGAGGCCACCGAGCCCACCACGCCGCCGGGATGCAGGAAGCGGAAGTCCTCGGGTCGGAAGCCGCGGCGCTCGAGCAGCGCCACCGCGAGGCAGTCCCCCATCACCTGGGCGAGCGTGACGCTGGTCGTGGGGGTGAGATCCATCGGACACGCCTCGCGCGCGGGGCCCGTCAGCAGCGTCACCTGGCTCCGTGCCGCCAGCGCCGAGCGCGGGGTGGCCACCAGGCTCACCAGCGGGATGCGGTGCCGCTCGAGGTATTGGAGCAGGCTCAACAGCTCCTCGCTGCCGCCGCTCTTGGAGATGAACAGCGCGGCATCGCCCGGCATGAACAGGCCGGCGTCGCCGTGGAGCGCGTCGGTCGGGTGCAGGAACACCGCCGGGGTGCCGGTGCTGGTCAAGGTCGCGGCGATCTTGTGGGCGATCAGGCCCGACTTGCCGACGCCGGAGACGATCACCTTGCCGCGGCAGGCGCCCAGGACCTCGACCGCGCGCAGGAACTCGGCGCCGAGATGGGCCTCGAGCGCGGCCACGGCCGCGGCCTCGGTGCGCACGACCTGACGCGCGAGCGCCAGGAGGTCCGGCCCATTGCGCTTCACCGGCCGCGCGGCCCGAGGCTCACGCGACGCGCGAACCGACTTCGCCATCCCGTTGCCATTGGGCGCCTTGGGCTTCGCGCCCGAGCGCTCACCCTTGCGCGCCTTCGCCGGCGTCTTCATGAGGCCTCGTACTTCTTGAGCACGTCGTCCCAGTCGCCGTTGTGCCGCAGCAGCATCTCGACCGCCTCGCGCACCGCGCCGCGGCCGCCCTCGTGGACGGTGGTGTGCTTCGCCACCGCCCGCACCTGCAGCACCGCGTCGGCCACCGCGATCGGCCAGCCCACGCGCTTGAGCAGCGGCACGTCGGGCAGGTCGTCGCCGATGGCGGCGCAGACGCCCCACAGCACCTCCTCGCGGGCGATCACCTGCTCGGCCACCGCCACCTTGTCCTTGATGCCCAGGTAGTGCTCCAGGTGGAGATCGATCATGCGCCCGCGGGCCGCCTCGGAGTCCCGCCCCGAGATGACGACCGGCAGGAGCCCCGACTCGCGCGCCCAGTCGAGCGCCAGCCCGTCGCGCACGTAGAAGCTCCGCTGGTCGCCCTGGGTGTCCCAGCCGATCGCGCCGTCGGTCATCGTGCCGTCCACGTCCAGGAACACGATCCGGACCTTGCCGACGACCCCACTAGGCATGGGCGCGTTCGGTCACGGCCTCGTGGACGCGGCGCGCCTCGTCGAGGAACGCCTCGGCCTCGGCGAGCGGCAGTTGCGTGCCGGCGTCCGAGAGCGCGTGCTCGGGGTCGGGGTGGGCCTCGAAGAACAGCGCGTCCACGCCACAGGCGATCGCCGCCCGCATCAGCGGGAAGGCATAGCGGCGGTCGCCGCGCGTCTCGGCACCCCCCGGCTTCTGCAGGCTGTGGGTGGCGTCGAAGACCACCGGCCAGCCCAGGGCGCGCATCGCCACCAGCCCGCGCATGTCCACCACCAGGTCGTGATGGCCGAAGCTGGTGCCGCGCTCGGTGAGCAGGATGCGTTCGCCGCCCGCGCCCAGGAGCTTCTCGACCGCCTGCGCCATGTCCTCGGGCGCCAGGAACTGGCCCTTCTTCACGTTCACCGCCCGGCCGGTGCGCGCCGCGGCTTCGAGCAGCGCGGTCTGGCGGCAGAGGAAGGCCGGGATCTGGAGCGCGTCGGCGACCGCCGCCGCCGCCGCGACCTCGGCCACCTCGTGCACGTCGGTGAGCACCGGCACCCCGACCTCGCGCTTGACGCGGGCGAGCACGGCCAGCGCCTCGTCGATCGGCGGGCCGGTGAACGAGCGGCCGCTCGAGCGGTTGGCCTTGCGGTACGACGCCTTGAAGACGAACGGCAGGCCGCGCGCCGCGCAGGCCGCCTTGAGGTGGGACGCCACCTTGAGGCACAGGTCCGCGTTCTCGACCACGCACGGGCCGGCGATCACCAGCAGCCGCGGGCCGCCGGCCTCCGCGGCCCCGATCGCGAAGCGCTTCATCGCGGGCGCGGCGCGGTGGCCGAGGGGCCCGCCACCGGCGACTCCGGCACGTGGAGCCCGGTGTCGGTCGCGTCCGCCTCGGCCGTCGCGGGGTCCTGGGCCGGCACGAAGTCGTCGTGCCCGAGGCGGGCGCGGCGGCGCTCCAGGGCGGCGCGCACGAAGTCCACGAACAGCGGATGCGGCTCGTGCGGGCGCGACTTGAGCTCGGGATGGAACTGCACCGCCAGGAACCACGGGTGGTCGGGCAGCTCGATGATCTCGACCAGCTCGCGGCCCACGCACTTGCCCGAGAGCACGAGCCCGCGCGACTGCAGCTGGGCGGCGTACTTGTTGTTGAACTCGTAGCGATGCCGGTGCCGTTCCTCGGTCTCGAGCTTGCCGTAGGCGCGCGCGGCCAGGCTCCCCTCCTTGAGCGCACAGCGGTAGGCGCCCAGGCGCATGGTGCCGCCCTTCTCGGTCACGTCCGACTGCTCGCTCAGCAGGTCGATCACCTTCTGCGGCGTCGAGGGGTCGAACTCGCTGGAGTTGGCCTGCGCCCACCCGGCCACCGCGCGCGCGAACTCGATGGTCGCCACCTGCATGCCGAGGCACAGGCCCAGGTACGGGATGCCGCGCTCGCGCGCGAAGCGGGCGGCGAGGATCTTGCCCTCGATGCCGCGCTCGCCGAAGCCGCCCGGGACGACGATGCCGTCCAGGTCGTTGAGGTAGGCCGCGGCCCCCTTCTGCTCGATCTCCTCGCCCTCGATCCACCGGAGCTCGACCCGCGCCGCGTGGGCCGCCCCGGCGTGGACGAACGCCTCGATGATGCTCTTGTAGGCGTCGCGGACGTGGGTGTACTTGCCGACGAGGCCCACCACCGCCTGCCGCGTGGGGTTCAAGATGCGCGAGACGAACCCCTCCCAGGCCTTGAGGTCGAGCTCGCCCGCCGCGAGCGAGAGCTCGCGCACCACCAGCGCGTCGAGCCCGCCGTGGCGGAAGACGACCGGGACCTCGTAGATCGAGCCCACGTCGTTGGCGTCGATGACCGCCTCGGTGGGCAGGTTGCAGAAGAGCGGGCGGTCGCAGCGGCACAGCAGGATGTCGGGCTGGATGCCGATCTCGCGCAGCTCCTTGACCGAGTGCTGGGTCGGCTTGGTCTTCATCTCGCCCGCCGCCTTGATGAACGGCACCAGCGTCACGTGCACGAACAGGACGTCGCGGCGGTGCTCCAGCTTGAGCTGCCGCACCGCCTCGAGGAAGGGCAGCGACTCGATGTCGCCCACGGTGCCGCCGATCTCGACGATGTGCACGTCGGCCTGGGTGGCGAGGCGCAGCGAGTGGATGCGCTTCTTGATCTCGTCGGTGACGTGCGGGATGACCTGGACGGTCCTTCCGAGGTAGTCCCCCCGCCTCTCCTTCGAAAGAATCGCGTCGTAGACCTGGCCGGCGGTCACGTTGTGGCTGCGGGTGACGGCGATGCCGGTGAAGCGCTCGTAGTGGCCCAGGTCGAGATCGGTCTCGGCGCCGTCGTCGGTGACGAACACCTCGCCGTGCTGGAACGGGCTCATCGTGCCCGGGTCGATGTTGAGGTAGGGATCGAGTTTCTGGAGCGTGACCCGCAAGCCCCGCTGCTTGAGCAAGAGGCCCAAGGACGCGGCGGCGATGCCCTTGCCGAGCGACGACACCACACCGCCCGTGACGACCACCATCTTGGCCATGGGTCACCTCCCGTCCGAACCCTGCTGTTGGAGAAGCCGAGGGGTCCCTGCCCAGGAACTCACGCGAAACGACAATCGCCGTGCCCGGTGCTTGAGGCGCCAGGAACGGCGACGGACGGCATCCCGTGCGCGATCAGCACGGATTCGCAAGCTACCAGATGGTGGCGGGAATGCCAACGTCAGGGCGCCCGGGGCGGCCCGCCACCCCGCCGGCGGCCGGCCCAACGCCGGCATGGAGGGCGACCGTCCAGCGGCCGATCACATCGGTATGCCCATCCGATCGCTCCCGGGTCCGACCCGATCGGGCCCGAACCCCGAACGCGCCGGGGACCCGAGGTCCGTCGCGTTCCGGGCCCGCGCCCGGCGCGCCCTGGGCGTGGGACTGCTGGCGCTCGCGCTGGCGGGATGCGCCACCCCACCCGCGAAGCCGGCCCGGCTCACGTTCTGGAGCGACCGCTCCGACCGCGCCGAGCTCGGGACGTTCGCCCGCCATCTGGTTCAGCTGCGACGCTACGATCGCCTGGATTCCCTGGCCGACTCGCTGCAACGCTGCGATTGCCGATTCGATGACGGCGCCTCGCGCCTGGCCGCGTACGAGTTCTTCGGCATGCGAACCGTCTCGGACCCACGCGATCCGGCGCGATGGGAGGAGCAGCTCGCCCACCTGCGGGAATGGGCGGAGGCGCGGCCGCAGTCGGTTCACGCCCCGGTCGCTCTCGCCGAGGCCCTGATCGGCCGCGGCTGGGCCGCGCGGGGCGGTGGCTGGGCCCGGGACGTGTCGGATCGCGGCTGGCGCGGGTTCGGCGAAGACCTGCGCGAGGCCCGGCAGATCCTCGATCATTGCGCCGCCGTCTCGAAGGCGACCCCGTCGTGGTACGAGGCGATGCTGGACGTGATGCAGGCACTCGGAACCGACCGCGCCACCTACGACTCCACGTACGCCGAAGCCGTCGCGCGCTTCCCCGCCTACGACCGATTCTACATCGACCGTAGTTGGTATCTGCTGCCGCGCTGGTATGGAGAGCCGGGGGAGTGGGAGCGAGCCGCCGCCGAGTGCGCGCCCGCCTTGCCGGATTCGCTGCGGGACGAGCTCTATGCGCGCATCGTCGTGTTCCAGAGCGCCTACGAGAAGGACCTGTTCCGAGCGAGTCCTGGGCTCGATTGGGATCGGACGCGCCGCGGACTCGAAACGTGGCAGCGCCACTACCCGAGCTCGCCCGAGCCGACCAGCGCCCTGGCCTTGTTCGCCTACCAGACCGGGCGTCTCGACGTCGCCCGGGGGGCGTTCCGACATCTCGGGAACAACGTGCACGTCGATGTCTGGCCGGTTACCGCCGACTACGTTCAGGCGAGGCAGAAGCTCCTGGGGAGCTGATGCGGTGCCGGCGCCCCACGATCCCCCCCGACCGGGGGCGCGCCGGGCGCCGGAGCCTCACGGTCGCGGCCCGCGGCGCTCCAGCGCCGCGAGCTGCTCCGGCGTGTCCACGCCGCTACAGGCCTTGGCGCCGGTCACCACGCGGATGCGCACCCCGCGCTCGACCGCGCGCAACTGCTCGAGGCGCTCCTCGCCCTCCATCCGCCCCGGGGGCCAGCCCGCGAACTCCAGCAGGAACTCGCGCCGGAACGCGTAGACACCGACGTGGCGCAGGACCACCCCGCGCGGCTCGGGCACGGGCCACCGGCGGGTAAAGTAGAGCGCGAACCCCTCGCCGTCCGCCCCCACCTTGACCACGTCCGGTGCCGCCATCGCGGCCGCGTCGGCCTCGGCGTGCGCCAGCGTGCCCATGCGGACTTGGGGCGCGGCGCGCATCACCGCGACCAGCCGGCCGACCGCCTCGGCGTCGAGCTCCGGCTCGTCGCCCTGGAGGTTCACGACGATGTCGGCCTCGGCGCGCCGGCGCGCCACCTCGGCCACGCGGTCGGTGCCGGAGGCGCAGTCGGGTGAGGTCATCTCGACCGTGGCGCCCCAGTCGCGCGCCGCCGCGGCGATGCGCGCGTCGTCGGTCGCGACCACCAGATCATCGATGCCGGCCGCGGCGCGCGCCC